>JANMEX010000338.1:0-1651 GCA_031377485.1 Phyllobacteriaceae bacterium | reverse complement strand
GCACGCCGCAACAAGGGCCAAATCAGCGGATTCATGGTGACCACCCGGCGCAAAGTCATGGGAGTGGAAAGTGAACTCGTCGTTGATGGTTTGTGGGTAGACGGAGACATCGAGACCCCGCAGATGCTTCTTTCCGCGGTCGAAGCGCGTGCCCGCACCGAAGGAACCGGAATTGTGGCTGGCCTTGCGATGGCGAATACGCCGTTTCAAAGGGCGTTCAATCGGTTCGGCTTCCTTCTGGTTCCCGCCAGATTTGACCCCAAACCATTTCATCTGGTCGGATACCCGCTGACTGATGCCGGTGAGAAATGCATGAATTCTGCCGCTTGGAACCTGACCTGGGGTGACATGGATGTCGTCTGAGAAAGCCAAGCACCCCCCTGCCCTGCACGCAGGCGATGTCGAACAAAGTTATCTAGTGAACGCCGGCTTTCTCGATCGTTATCGCGCAATCCTGGAAGAGAAGCTGCCGCTGCCACTCAAGCCGTTTGCGGCTTTCTTTTCAAATCTCAAACGGCTCGCCACCATGTCTGAAATGCTGGACAAGCATGTCGGCGCACATTCGAAAACCATTTTGAATGCCGGATCGGGAACATTTGCAGCCGAGATATTCTCGTCCGGATTTCAGAACCGGCAGATCACGTCGTTTGATTACACCGAAGCGTTTGCGGATCTGTATACGGTCTTCCGGGCGGAAGGCCATTTGAGCACGACAAGTTTTGCCCGCGCCGACGCCAACACAGTCACTTTCCCGCCAGAAAGTTTCGACCTCCTTGTCTTTCACGATATTTTCTATGAGTCCGCTTTGAATATACCGGATGTGCTGTTCAGATATCGCGATTTCCTGAAGCCAGGCGGCTTTGTCTTTCTCGACTTCATGAACAGGGACACAGCCTTGCTGTGGCGCCTGATTGGCAAGGAGCGGCAGTACAAGCGCTATTCCCGGGCCCAGATCGACAAAGCGTTGCAAGACAGCGGCTTGGAACTCTTGGAAATCCGCAGGAGTAGCGGCTCTTCCCATCGGGCCGTGATATTTCTCAACTGGGCGCTCTGGACATTTTTCCGGACCAGCAATGCGTTTGCTGTAATGGCCCGAAAGCGTCATGCGGGAGCAGGATAACAGTGGCTGAGCGGGTAACAGTCATCATCCCGAATTGGAATGGTCTGAAATGGCTCGGCCCTTGCCTGCGATCAATGAGGGCGCAGACCTTCAGGGACTTCCGTACCATCGTTGTGGACAATGGATCGGCGGATGGTTCCATCGAGTTCATGCGGGCGGAGTTTCCCGAGGTGCAGATTGTCGCGTTGCCGGTCAATGTCGGATTTGCCGCAGGCATGAATGCGGGTATTCGCGCGGCGGCGGGTGAATGTATCGCCGCCCTCAACAATGACACGGAAGTCGATCCGCAATGGCTGGAACAAATGGTCAGTGCCATGGACGACCATCCGGAGTTTTCATTCTTTGCCAGCAAGATCATGGATTTCAAGCAGCGCGATATTTTCGATTCCATCGGAGACGGTTATGGCCGCAGCGGCTTGTCGTTCAAGCTCGCTGCCAAATGCAGGGATGACGGCAGTTTCACCAAGCCCTTTGAGGTTTTCGGCGCCTGCGCGGCCGCATGTATATACCGGCGTGCGATGCTTGATGACA
>JANMEX010000279.1:0-2159 GCA_031377485.1 Phyllobacteriaceae bacterium | reverse complement strand
ACCACATGGACGAGACATGACCAACCGCAGCTATTACTCCGCCCTGGGCGGCCACCCGCCGCAGACTGATCTCCTCACCGGCCGCGCCGTGTTCACCGAGGCCTATGCGGTGCTGCCCAAGGGCGTGATGCGCGACATCGTCACCAGCCTTTTGCCGCATTGGGAACAGACGCTTCTATGGGTGCTGGCAAGACCGTTGACCGGCTTTGCCGAAACGTTTTCGCAATACATCATGGAAGTCGGTCCGGGCGGCGGGAGCGAGAGGCCGGAAGATGACAAGCGCGCGCAAGCCGTGCTGTTCGTCATGGAGGGTGAACTCACTTTGAGCCTTGACGGGAAGGAACATGTGATGACGCCGGGCGGCTATGCCTATTTGCCGCCATCGTCGAAATGGACAGTTCGCAACAAAGGCGCCCGGCCAACGCGGTTTCACTGGATCCGCAAAGCCTACAATCAGGTCGAAGGTATCGCTGTGCCAGAGGCATTTGTTGTCAACGAACATGATTATGAACCGGTTGCCATGCCGGGTACGGACGGCAAATGGTCAACGACGCGCTTCGTCGATCCAATGGATGTACGCTATGACATGCATGTGAACATCGTGACATTTGAACCGGGAGCGGTGATCCCGTTTGCCGAGACGCATGTGATGGAACACGGGCTTTATGTGCTCGAAGGCAAGGCGGTTTACCGGCTCAATCAGGACTGGGTGGAGGTCGAGGCGGGCGACTTCATGTGGCTGCGCGCCTTCTGCCCGCAGGCCTGCTACGCAGGTGGCCCGGGCCGCTTTCGTTACCTTTTGTACAAGGACGTGAACCGGCATATGCCACTTGGCTCATTCCAAAGCCGTTGATGCCAAACTTCAGCGCGAACCTGTCATTCTTCGATAAGAACTGGCGGTCGCGGACCGGTTAGAACCACCAGCAAAGGATGGATCCAAGGCAGTCGAATATATGACGCCATACGCTGTGCCAAGGCAGGACATCGCCAAGCTTTTGGCCGACAATGGGCTTGCAAAAGGCGCTGTTCAATTTGCCCGCGCGTGAGTGGGCGAAGGGCGAACGCGGCATAGCTTGCAAGCCGAATCGCAAACTTGAATTTCGAGACGGCGTAAAGCAAGCGGCGGACTATGCGCACGCACTTGGGTGTCCACGGTTGAACTGACTTGCTGGCGTTTTGTCCGCAGGCGCTTCGCACGATCTGGCTTGGGGCACGTTTATCGACAATGTCGCCTTTGCCGCAGAATATCTGGATTGCGAAAACATCCGCCTGTTTATCGAACCAATCAATAATTTCTACATTCCCGGGTTTTTGATGAACTGCTCTTCTGATGCCATGAAAGCAATATAAACAACGGGTTCCAGCAATTTGTTCCTGCAATATGACATCTACCATATGCAACAGATGGGAGGCAAAATGGCCGCCACAATCGAGAAACTGTTGCCGCATATTGCTCATGTTCAGATCGCGGACAATCCGGGCAGGCACGAGCCTGGCACCGGCAAGATCAACCATCCGTTTCTGTTGAATTTGATTGACAAGCTTGGCTATGTTGGCTGGATCGGCTGCGAATACAGGCCGCTTTACGGCACTAGCGATGGCTTGGGCTGGATGCGTAGACTTTGACCAACGGTTGACGTTTTTGAATACCCAGATTGATCGGTATGTTAAGGTTCAAGACAAGCGCGAATATGCTAATTTCCGATATGCCTAACTTGCTGGCTGCCAAGCGAAAACGCCAAAGGAAAATTTCGACATGGTCCATCCATCTCTGACTGAAAACGCAGTTGCCGTAATCACCGGAGGCGCTTCCGGCATTGGCTTGGCCGCAGCAAAAGCATTCGCGGCAATGGGTATGAAGGTCTGCATGGCCGATCTTGGTCCCGAGCGGCTAGAGCGCGCTGGAGCGGCCATTGCCGCGATATCAACCAAGGGCGAAGACGCTGTGATGTGCGTGGAAGCCGACGTTTCAAAGCCAGACGACCTTAAGCGCTTGCATGACGAAGTCGTTGCCCGTTTCGGCAACGTCAATGTGCTGATGAACAACGCAGGTATCGGGCTAGGCAGCACAATGCTTGGTCCGATTGAGGCTTGGCAACGCACACTCGATGTCAACCTGTGGGGTGTCATCCACGGCACCAAAGCGTTTTTGCCGGGCA
>JANMEX010000252.1:0-9940 GCA_031377485.1 Phyllobacteriaceae bacterium | reverse complement strand
CGGGATGAATTCCACCGGAGAAATGGGGCCGCGCCGCGGGTGATCCCAACGCATTAGCGCTTCAAAGCCGGCAATGGTCATATCCGAAAGCTGGACAATCGGCTGGTAAACGATCGACAATTCATTGCGCTCGGAAGCGCGGCGAAGATCGGATTCGAGTTGCAGACGATCGCTGCCAACGCTGCGAAACGCGGGACGGAACGGCTCGATACGGTCGCCGCCAAAACGCTTGGCTTGGAAGACGGCAAGCTCGGCGTCCTTGACCAGATCCTCCGCTGTCGCCTGCGGCGTTGTCCAGGTCATGAGCCCGACGGAGGCAGTCAGGATGATCTCGCGCTTGGCAAAAGTGATCGGCGCACGGATGGCCGCCTTGACCGCTTCTGCGAAAGCGGCGATGCGCGCCGGTTCATTTTCTGACAAAAGGATGAGGCCGAACTGATCGCCGCCAAGCCGCGCCAACGTATCTTGCGGCTTCACGAGGCGGATGATGCGCCGCGCCAATGTCAACAGGATCGTATCGCCCGCAGACATGCCTAGCCCGTCGTTGACCTGTTTGAACCTGTCAATGTCGATGACGAAAACAGTAGGGCGAACCCTCGCTTCAATTCTGCCGACCGCGATGGATGTTTCAAGCCGGTCAAGAAACAGGCGGCGGTTGGGAAGGCCAGTGAGATTGTCATTCACGGCGTCCTGAAGCAGTCGCTCTTCCGACTTTTTTTGCTCCGTGACATCGGTCAACGTGCCGACGCAGCGGATGACTTCGCCGTCCGAACCGAGCACCGGCCGTGATTTGAGCGTGAACCAGTGATAATGCCCGTCACGGGCGCGAAAGCGGAAATCCTGCACAATCCGCCCGCGCCGATGCTCCAGCACCATGTCGAGCGTAGTGCGAAAGCGGTCGCGATCATCCGGGTGGAGATGCTGCAACCAGGTCCGAGCAGCGCCGTGCAGCGTATTGGGATCAAGCCCGATCAATGTGGCGATATCTGGCTTTGTGACGATCTTGTCTCGCGGCACATCCCAGTCCCAGACAATGTCGCCAGAACCGGCAATGGCCATTGCCTGCCTCTCCATGTCGGAGAAAAGACCCTGTTGCAGCGCGCCGCCCGCAAAAGCGTGCTGCATGACCGTAAACCCGATCAATAGCACCACCAGCACCAAGCCGCCGCCGAGCGCAGGTTGAATGATGTCATTGTCCAACGACCCTGTGACGGCCATGAAGCCGGACAGGAGCCACAGCAAGATAAGTGCCCAGGTCGGTATGATCATGATTGCGCGATCGTATCCGCGGATCGTGAGGTAAATAATGATCAACAATCCGGCAACGGCCGTCAGCGCAAATGAAATGCGCGCAATGCCGGATGCGATCGGCGGGTCAAACACGGCAACGCCGAAAAGGGCGCAGAGCCCGATCAGCCACATCAGCGCGCCATAACTGAAATGGCCGTGCCAGCGATTGAGGTTGAGATAGGTGTAGAGGAACACGACAAGTGTCGCGGCGAGGCCGACTTCTGTGGCTGCCCGCCAAGTCTGTTCGTTGCCCGGAGCAATTTCGATCAGCTTGTTCAAAAACCCGAAATCGACGCAGATGTAGGCAAGAACGGCCCAAGCCAGCGCCGCCGTGGCGGGAAAGAGCGCTGTGCCTTTCACGACAAACAGGATGGTCAGGAAAAGGGCCAGAAGACCTGCAATACCCAACACAATGCCGCGATAAAGCGTGTAGGAATTGACAGTGTCCTTGTAGGCTTCCGGCTCCCAAAGATAGACCTGCGGCAGTTTCTGCGAGGCAAGTTCGGCGACAAACGTCACCACAGTTCCCGGGTTCAAAGTGACCAGAAAAACGTCCGCGTCCCGCGCATCCTGCCGGTCCAGCGCAAAGCCCTCGCTCGGCGTGATGGCGACGATGCGATCTGAGCCGAGATCCGGCCAGAACAATCCGGAACCAGGCAATCTGAAATGCGGCGCGACGATCAACCGGTCGATTTGTTGATCGGTCGAGTTGGCCAGAGCAAACACTGCCCAGTCGCCGCTCGCCTTGTCGGAATTGCCTTCAACTTCAATACGCCGGACAATGCCATCCACACCCGGCGCTGTTGATACGGTAAACTTGTCACCCTGATTGGTGAAAATTTGAACAGCGCGCGAAAGATCCAGCGCTGTATCATCTTTGCTGATCTTGATTGGCTCGGCGGCAAACCCAGGCACGGCAAAAAACAGCAACAGAAATGCTGCCAGCAGCCGAATAAATCCGCCGCCTTTGGCCGTGCTTGATGCTGCTGCGCCCGTCTGCATTGACTGCCTTTATACGTTCAGCCGTTTGAGCCCGAAATGCGGGCAAAAAGCAAATGGTCTTGCCACTCGCCGTTGATTTTAAGGTAGGATTTCAACAGTCCTTCGCGCGTGAAGCCGGTTTTTTCCAGTACACGGATGGATCGTTCATTGCCGGGAATACAGGCAGCTTCAAGGCGATGTAACCCCAGCCTTTCAAATGCATAGGTCACGAGCGCCAAAACAGCATCCTGCATCAAGCCTTTGCCGGCATGTTGCGCGCCCATCCAGTAGCCAATATGCCCGTTCATCGCCACGCCGTAGCGGATATGCCCAAGGGTGATACCTCCGAGCAATTCATGGGTTTTCCGGTCAAAAATGAAAAATACATGGGCAGAACCATCCCGCGCGTCATTGATTGCCCGGCTTACCCGCGAGCGAAATGCACTGCGGCTGAGTTCATCACCTGCCCAAACCGGCTCCCAAGGCTGCAAAAATGCCCGGCTTTTGTCGCGCAGTGTCGCCCATTGATGAAAATCACTGCGGTGCGGTGGCCTCAGATAGACATGTTCTCCCGTTGCCGTTGCAGGCAACCTGGAAAATATGTCGCGGAAAGCCATCCCGCTCTAGCCGACAGCGGCCTGCTTGAGCGGCGCACCTGATGAAAGCTGCGCACAAATGTCTTCGTAGGTCGCCAGCTTTGAAATTGGCCCGATGGCTGCGATTGTCGGGATTGCATCAATAAACAGGCGCTGTGCCAGATCAGTCAGCCGTTCGACTGTGATTTTCGACAAGCGCTCCATCAATTCATCATTCGGGATAGGCCGTCCGAACAACATGATTTGCCGTGCGATCTGCCCGGCGCGTGAGGCTGCACTTTCTGCCGACATCAAAAGACTCGCCCGATATTGGGCCCGGGCCCGATCAACTTCGGCTTGGCTGATATCACGTGACGCACGCTTCAATTCTTCGAGAATCACCGGAATAAGATTCGGCAAATCTTCTTCGCCGGTGGCAGCGTGGACACCGAACAGGCCGGTATCGGAAAAGCCCCAGTGGAACGAATAGACCGAATAGCAAAGGCCGCGTTTTTCACGCACTTCTTGAAACAGTCGCGAAGACATGCCGCCGCCAAGTATCATCGACAGCAACTGCGAGGCATAAAAATCGCGCACATGGTAGGCGCGGCCTTCAAAACCGATCAGCACCTGCGCATCCATCAGGTCGCGCTCCTCTCGGTAGTCTCCGCCGATGTAGCGAGCCGGCTCTGGCACGAGCGCTTCTGATGTCGGCTGGAATGTGCCAAGCCGCTTTTCAATCTCGGCAACAAAACGCTCATGGTCGATCGCGCCCGCGGCCGAAACCACCATTCGCTCGCCCGCATATTGCCTGTTGATAAAATTCTGCAATTCGCTTGATGTGATGCGCTCGACTGAGTCAGGCGTGCCCAAAATGGCGCGGCCGATGGTTTGCTGCTGAAAAGCAGTTTCTGTAAACCGGTCAAATATCACATCGTCGGGCGTGTCATGCGCCGCGCCGATTTCCTGCAGCACAACATGCTGTTCGCGCTTCAGTTCTTTGGGATCGAAATTGGAATCGGTCAAAATATCCGCCAGGATATCGATCGCCAATGGCATGTCGTCTTTCAGCACCCGAGCGTAATAGGATGTGGTCTCGACGCTGGTTGCCGCGTTGATCTCGCCGCCGACATCTTCAATGTCCGAGGCAATCTGTGCGGCAGTGCGCTTGCTTGTTCCTTTGAAGGCCATGTGTTCGAGGAGATGGGCAATGCCATGTTCATCATCAGTTTCGCTGCGCGAACCTGATTTTACCCAAATGCCAAGGGCGACGCTTTCTATCAGCGGAATGTTTTCGGTTGCGACGATAATTCCGTTGCCGAGTTGGCTTACATTGACGCCCATATTTTTCAGGCTCTCCCTACTTCGCCACGCGGGCGTTGTCCTCAATATGCCTTTGCACCAATTCTAGCTGCGAGGGAAGAACTGTAAACTGCTCTTTGCGCTGCATCAGGTCTGCAAGAAATGCAGGAAGCGCCGGATCTATGCCACAAGCCGATTTTACTGCGTCCGGAAATTTTGCCGGATGTGCGGTTGAAAGCACCACCATCGGCGCGGCAGACTTCGGCTGTTGGCGCGCGACCTTGATGCCAACAGCAGTGTGTGGATCGGCAAGATAACCATCGGCTTGGAGCATGTGCTTGATGACATGGGCAGTCTCTTCCATTGACGAACGACCAGCAGAAAACTGTTCCCTAATGTCAGCCAAAGCATTGTTTTCTATAGAAAAACTGCTTGATTGGGAAAGTCCGGCCATCATCCGCCGGACCGCAGCGGCATCACGCCCGTGCGCTTCAAACAACAGTCGCTCGAAGTTGGACGATATCTGTATGTCCATCGATGGCGAAGTGGTCTGCATCACGCCGCGCATCTCGTAGGAGCCGGTCTCCATGGTGCGCGCCAGAATGTCATTGTCGTTCGTCGCAATTACGAGACGCTCGATGGGAAGACCCATCTTGAGCGCCGCATAGCCGGCAAAAATATCGCCGAAATTTCCTGTCGGTACGGTAAACGACACCGACCGGTGCGGCGCACCAAGCGAAATTGCGCTGGTGAAGTAATAAACGATCTGCGCCATGATCCGCGCCCAGTTGATCGAATTGACGCCAGAAAGGTTCATCCGGTCACGGAATTTGTGGTCATTGAACATGGCTTTGACCATCGCCTGGCAATCGTCAAAATTGCCCTCGACAGCCAGCGCGTGGACATTGGAAGCGGTGGATGTCGTCATCTGACGTTGTTGCACAGGTGAAACACGGCCGTGCGGGAAAAGGATGAACATGTCCTTGCGCTGCCTCCCGGCAAAGGCATCAATTGCCGCGCCGCCGGTATCACCTGATGTGGCGCCGACAATTGTTGCCCGCTCGTCGCGCTCAATCAGAACATGGTCCATAAGCCGCGCCAAAAGCTGCATGGCGACGTCTTTGAACGCCAGCGTCGGGCCATGAAAAAGTTCGGCAATAAATTCGTTTGGCCCTGTCTGCACAAGCGGGCAAACAGCCTCGTGCCGGAATGTGCCATAGGCTTCAGCGATCATCGACTTGAACTTGTCCGCCGGAATTTCGTCGCCGACAAACGGCTGCAAAACCGCAAAGGCAATCTGCTGGTAAGTTTTCCCGGCAAGTGCTGAAATTTCGGCTTTCGAGAATTGCGGCCAGGTTTCCGGCAGATAAAGTCCGCCATCGCGGGCCAATCCTGCCAGCAAAGTATCAGCAAATCCGAGGGTTGGGGCTTCGCCACGTGTGGAAATATAGCGCAATGGACTGATCCTTGAGACAGAAGACTTGAGCCTGACCCGTTATCGCGTGTAGCAATAGGGGAGGGCTGCCGGAAAAGCGTCGGATGGGGGCTCCTGTGGTGTCGCATTTTCGCCGCGGCGACCCTATAGACGAAAAGACGATGAAATGGAAAGTGGATCAATGTCGAGAGTGTCCGGACGAAATCTGCGCATGAGCCTTTTCGGTTTGGCAGCAATGGCTGCCCTGCCAGCTTGCACCTCAAGCAACCCCGGTTCGGCCCTCGACCTGAACAGCGGCAAAGCGGAAAAAGCCAGTTCAGAAAAAATCCTTCAGTCTGAGTTGACCGGCTTTTGCCCGCAAGTCACGCTTCGCGAAGGCACCGCATATTTCACCACTTATGAAAAAGGCGGCGAGGGCGATCCTGCCCGCGCAATCTATCAAGCCTCAATCACGGAAACGACCCGCGCATGCACAAGGCCAAATGGCATGCTGGCAATGAACATTGCTGTCGCAGGGCGTGTTGTTCCAGGTCCAAAGGCAAGTGGCGCAACGGTTTCCCTGCCGCTTCGCGTGGCCGTGACCGAAGGCGATGCCGTACTCTATTCGCAACTTCACCAGTTCCAGGTCGCAATTGTTCCGGGTCAAGCGGCGACGCAGTTCGTGTTCAACGACCCCAATCCATCGGTGCCTCTGGCATCTGCAAAAGCAATAGCCGTGTTTGTGGGCTTTGACGAAGGTCCGCCAAAGGCAAAGAAAAAAGTTGAAGGCTGAACCGCGAGTGCGGTGTTGAACCATGAACATTGATCCCCGCCTTCAGACATGGCTCGCGGCAATGCGCGAGTCGGTTGAAACATCCAATTTTGTAAAACTGCAGCTGAACAAGCCGACGCCGGAGGCGGAAGACCTGAAGACGGTGGACGTACGCCCGTTGGTCATCAAGGGCGAATTGAAGCTGTCTTTCACCTACCATCACAAGACCCGTGACATAGTCAAAAATTATACGCTTGATGAGAGCGCCGCGATGGTGACTGCGCTGTTGGCAGGCAAGTTTTCCAACGCCCGACTTTTCACCCTTGCCGCTGACCTGCAATTGTCACCGCAAGGCGCTGGCTATGCGCTCCACAAACACCCGGCCAGTGAATCCAAAGCACCGCAGCTTGGCCACAACCGCGCCAAACAACGCATCGTTTCAGGCGACAAGGGCTGGATGCATGCGCTGGGTTTGACCGACGCGAACGGCAATGTGCTGCCAACTGCGCAGGACAAGTATCGCCAGATCAACAAATACATCGAGATTCTCGACAATCTGATCAAGCAGACGCCGGAGCGTGAAACTGTCAAAGTTGTCGATATGGGCGCGGGCAAGGGCTACCTCACCTTCGCCCTTTATGATCACCTCGTGGGCACACTCAAACGCAAAGCCGAAGTCACAGGCGTCGAGTTTCGGCCAGATCTGGTCAAACTCTGCAACGAAACGGCCCGCAACAGTGGGTTTGAAGGTTTGAAATTTGTCCAGGGAACCATCGAAGCCTATGACTGCGCTGGCGCGGATGTTGTCATCGCTCTTCACGCTTGCGACACCGCCACGGATGATGCCATCGCCAAGGCCATCCACGCCGATGCCGCACTCATCGTCGTAGCGCCCTGCTGCCACAAGCAGATCCGCCGCGAGATGGAGAAGGGCGGTAAGGCGAATGCCGATAACCCGCTGGATTTCCTGCTGAAATACGGAACCTACGTCGAGCGGATCGCCGAAATGGTGACAGATGGTATGCGCGCCGAATTGATGGAATTGTCAGGCTACAAGACGAACCTGTTCGAATTCATCTCCGACACGCACACGCCGAAGAATGTGATGATCGTGGCAACAAAACTGGCCCAGCCAACCAAGAACCAGACAAAGCTGCGTGCGTCGATTTATGCAACCAAGGCGCAGTTCGGGATCGGAAAACATTATCTGGAGGATTTGCTGGGCGAATAAACGATTTTCTATTCATCCCGCCATTCAGCCATTGCCAAAATAACATCCGGCAGCAGTGCATGTCGGTTAATCACGGTCTCCGCCCCTGCTTCCGTCAGCCGGTCGGCATGACCTGGAAACGTGTGGGCGCCACCGGTAAAGCCGATCACCCGCATGCCTGCCGCCCGTGCGCCGCGAATGCCGTGGACTGAATCCTCAATGACGATAGTGTTGCCCGGGCGGGCATTAAACACTTCGGCTGCATGCAGGAACACGTTCGGGTCCGGTTTGCCCTTCTGGGTGCCAACCTCATGTGCGGCAAAGATATGCGGCTCGAACAAATTCATGAGACCTGTGCGCGTCAACGAAATTCCGAGCCGTGCGCGGCTGGAATTTGACGCAATGCATTTGGGCAGTTTGATGCGTTTGACCGCACGATCCGCGCCGTCGATCATGTCGAGTTCGCTTTCAAGCGCCATGTCCACAAGCCGGTCGGCGATGTCCAACAAACCGGCCGAAAGCGGCACACCGGCGGTCTTTTCAACGTCGAGCAGAATTTCTTTCCAGGTCAGCCCGGAATAGCGCTCGCCAATCTCTTCGGCCGTGATCGCAACACCGGCATCAGTCAAGAGTTTTGCTTCGATCTTTGAAGCCAAAAACTCGCTGTCAACCAAAACGCCGTCGCAATCAAAAATAACCAATTCAGGCTTCTGCATCGTCTCGTCCTTTTACGGGGAAGGCGGTCCGATACAGGAAGCGCTTGGCGCAATCAAATGGAAACGCCCTTCACGCGAAATTAACCCTGTTCGGTAACCATGCGGGTCTAGAGTTTGTATCCAGTACAGTGTGGTGAGTTCATGTCAGTCGTCCGTCTTGTCGCCGATCTCGGCGCTTCTCCGTCAAAATCCGAAAACTGGCTGAACACGATATTGAAGGGCGACTGCGTTGCCGCGCTTGATGCGCTGCCGGACAATTCCGTCGATCTGATTTTCGCCGACCCGCCCTACAATCTCCAGCTCAACGGCGATCTCCACCGCCCCGACCAGTCGATGGTCGATGCTGTCGATGACCATTGGGACCAGTTCGAAAGCTTCGCCGCCTATGATGCATTCACCCGCGCCTGGATGCTGGCCGCCCGGCGTGTGCTCAAGCCGAGTGGCTCGATCTGGGTGATTGGCTCCTACCACAACATTTTCCGCGTCGGCTCTATCATGCAGGACCTCGGTTTCTGGCTTCTCAATGATGTCGTCTGGCGGAAGAATAACCCGATGCCGAATTTCCGCGGCCGTCGCTTCCAGAACGCACATGAGACGATGATCTGGGCGTCAAAGGACGCAAAATCAAAGGGTTACACCTTCAATTATGAAGCGCTCAAGGCTTCCAATGACGATCTTCAGATGCGCTCCGACTGGCTGTTCCCGATCTGCACCGGCGCTGAGCGCCTGAAGGATGATAAGGGCGACAAGGTCCACCCGACGCAAAAGCCCGAGGCTTTGCTCGCACGCGTCATCATGGCGTCAAGCAAGCCCGGCGATGTCGTGCTCGACCCGTTTTTCGGCTCCGGCACCACCGGCGCTGTCGCCAAACTTTTGGGACGCAATTATGTCGGCATCGAGCGCGAGCAGAAATACATTGACGCGGCCTCAGCCCGCATTGCCGCTGTCGAGCCACACGGCAAGGCTGAACTCACCGTCATGATCGGAAAACGCGCCGAACCGCGTGTCGCCTTCGGCACCCTGATCGAAAGCGGCCTGATCGCGCCGGGGACGATCCTCACCGACGCCAAAGGCCGCCATGGCGCTATCATCCGCGCCGATGGCACGCTGGCGGTGAATGGCACTGCAGGTTCGATCCACAAGATGGGCGCACTCGTGCAGGAACTGGATGCCTGCAATGGCTGGACGTACTGGCACTTTGAGCGGGACGGCAAGCGCGAGCAGATTGATGTGCTGCGGCAAAAGGTGCGGGACGGCATGGCGTTGGGGGCCTGAATGCTCAGCGCCTCCGAAATCATCACCACGCTCAACCTCGAACCCCACCCCGAAGGCGGTTGGTTTCGCCAAACTTTCCGCGATGACGGCCCGGACGAGCGCGGGCATTCCACCGCGATCTATTTCCTGCTCGAAGCTGGAAAGCCGTCGCACTGGCACAAGGTCCATGGCTCGTCCGAAGTTTGGCTCTACCACGCCGGTGCGCCGATCCGGCTGAAACTGTCGGAAGACGGCAAGTCCGAAACCCATCATCTCCTCGGGATCGACATTGCCGTCGGCGAGCGTCCGCAGCTGATCGTTCCTCCCGGCTGGTGGCAGGCGGCGGAATCGCTTGGCGACTGGACGTTGGTCAGCTGCACCGTCGCGCCGGGATTTTTGTTCGAGAATTTCGAATTGGCCGCGCCG
>JANMEX010000251.1:0-7200 GCA_031377485.1 Phyllobacteriaceae bacterium | reverse complement strand
AGTCATCGGAAATGCATTGGCCCGGCCACGAATGCCGTCTGTTCCAAAATATTTTCTGGTCATGTTTTACCTGAACCCTAACCCTGCGCCCGCCCGAATATGCCATGTCTTGCGACGCTGGTGCATATCACAAACAGTAATCGAACGTTAAAGAAACGCAGAAAACTCTAAGATATCGTTAAGCAACAACCTCAGGTAGAATAGCTGCATCATTGCGATCAATAAAAAAACCCGCCAAACCGGCGGGTTTTATCTTCGTTGTACAAGCGGCGGCACAGCCTAGCCTTGCGGTTGCGGCTCCATCTCAGGCTCGCCGCCCTTGCGCGGCTTGGACTTGCCAGCGCCTGCTTTTGGAACAGTGGTTCCGCGTGATGGCGAATCATCACCCATGTCGCGGGCCGGCTTTTGACCAAGGATCAACGCCTTGATTTCTTCACCCGACAAGGTCTCATACTCGAGCAAACCCTCGGCAATCGCGATCCATTCCTTCTTTTTCTTGGTCAGGATCTTCATCGCTTCCGAATAGGCATCATCCACCAGACGCCGCACTTCGCCATCAATGATCTGCGCAGTTTCTTCCGAAACATTTTGCGTGCGCGCAACAGAATGGCCCAAAAAGACTTCTTCCTGATTCTCGCCATAGGCAACGCGCCCAAGCTTGTCAGAAAAGCCCCAGCGGGTGATCATGGCCCTGGCTAGCTTTGTTGCCTGTTCAATGTCAGACGACGCGCCGGAGGTGATGTTCTCCTTGCCGAACTTGATTTCCTCGGCAGCACGTCCGCCCATCATGATGGCAAGCCGCGAGATCATGAACTTGTAGCTCATCGAATAGCGGTCGCCTTCAGGCAATTGCATGACCATGCCAAGTGCGCGGCCGCGCGGGATGATCGTCGCCTTGTGCAGCGGATCGGCAGATGGCACGGTGATTGCGAGCAAGGCGTGGCCGGCTTCATGATAGGCAGTCAGTTCCTTCTCGGCCTGCGTCATCGCGCTCGAAAGGCGCTCCGCACCCATCATCACCTTGTCCTTGGCATCCTCAAATTCCTGCATTGTCACCAGCCGCTTGTTTCGGCGGGCAGCCAGAAGTGCAGCTTCGTTGCAAAGGTTCATCAAATCCGCACCCGAAAAGCCGGGCGTGCCGCGTGCGATGGTCTTGAGATCAACATTCGGTGCCGTCAACACGTTCTTGACATGAACCTTCAGGATCTTCTCGCGCCCGACGATATCCGGATTGGGAACCACGACCTGACGGTCAAACCGGCCCGGACGCAGCAATGCAGGATCAAGAACATCCGGACGGTTGGTTGCCGCGATGATGATCACGCCCTCGGAAGCTTCAAAGCCATCCATCTCGACCAGCAGTTGGTTGAGCGTCTGTTCGCGCTCGTCATTGCCGCCGCCAAGACCGGCACCACGATGACGACCGACCGCATCAATTTCGTCGATGAAAATAATACATGGCGCATTCTTCTTTGCCTGTTCGAACATGTCACGAACGCGGCTTGCACCAACGCCGACAAACATTTCAACAAAATCCGAACCGGAGATCGTGAAAAACGGCACGCCGGCCTCGCCTGCAACGGCACGGGCGATTAGCGTCTTGCCGGTACCCGGAGGTCCAACGAGCAGCACGCCACGCGGAATCTTGCCGCCAAGCCGCTGGAACTTGCCGGGTTCACGCAGGAACTCGACGATTTCTTCCAAATCAACCTTGGCTTCATCAACACCCGCGACATCAGCGAAGGTAACCTTGCCGTGCGCTTCGGTCAAAAGCTTTGCCTTCGATTTGCCGAAACCCATTGCCCCGCGAGATCCGCCCTGCATCTGGCGCATGAAGAAAATCCACACACCCAAAATGATGATCATCGGCAACCACGAGATCAGGATGCCGATCAGCGAAGTCGAGCCGTCGGTCAATGGACGCGCTGCAATGACAATATTCTTGGCTTCAAGGCGGCGTACCAGATCAGGATCGCCTGGCGAATAGGTCGAAAATGACGCGCCATTGTCGACGTAGGTACCAACAATCCGGTCGCCCTGAAATTCGACTTTCTTAATTTTGCCGGCGTCAACATCCGACAGAAATTTGGAATACTCGACGTCCGCCGAAACGGTACGCTGCGACGGGCTTTGAAACATGCTGAAAAGTGCGACCAACAACAGTGCAATGATCGCCCACAACGCAA
This sequence comes from Phyllobacteriaceae bacterium, assembly GCA_031377485.1. Classification (GTDB taxonomy): domain Bacteria; phylum Pseudomonadota; class Alphaproteobacteria; order Rhizobiales; family Rhizobiaceae; genus JANMEX01. The sequence continues at coordinate 5,014 of JANMEX010000251.1, read as the reverse complement.
AATTACGATAATTCGGGTTCATAAAAATATCCAATCAGGGCGCGGCGCACACGGCGCTGCTTCGTTCATGAATGCAAGATAGGTGCGAACGCGGGTCTTGCCAAGGCTTCGCATGCACCCTGCGGCGATTCTCGTCATCACAGTTTACGACTCAAGGTCGCGGCAAGGGCAGGCAAGCGTTCGATCCCTGCCAATTCAGCCAGCCTGTTTGCCAGCGTCAGGTCAAAGGAGGGCACAAGATCCGGCCACGGATTGAGCAAAAGGCGCAATCTGCAACCCCTGCGCACGGCCTCTGCCGCGCTCAAACCGCCCTCTTCCGGGCAGTCAAACATGGGTTCGGAAAGCTGTGCATGGCGCACAAGACTTGCCGGTGCAGACGGCTTCTGTCCCGTTAAGGCCTGCGCCGGGGCCGCAGCTGCCGCCTCACCCAAAAGCCGGTAGCGTCCTGCAAACGCTTTAGTGTTCACAGATCCGCGCCGACGCTCCTGCAACAGATAAACACCATTGGCGCGAATATCGGCCAAAACACCACCCGCACCCAGCCGTTCAGCCTTTGCTCCGCGGACGGTTGAATGTTTGACTGCCGCATCAAACAGGACTTTTGCGTGAAGCTCATCTGCAAGATACGGTGCGCCTGCAGCAAACGACAGCAACACACGCAGCACCAAAACCCCGACATCTGTTTGCGGCGGGTCAAAAAAAGCGCCATCCAAAAACACAAGACCCGGATTGATGTTAGCCGCAAATTTTTTGATCATCGGAGCAGCCTGATCAGCAAGCGAGTACCGCAGCCTTGCAGCGTCCCGTTGGCGCTGATCAATCGCGCCCAAAGCCAGCGGTGTCAGTTCAGCCAGGCGATGGCGCATGACAATGCGTTCAAATCCGAAATTGTTGTTCGATGGATCATCAATCCAACCCACGCCTGCACTGGTCAAGAAGTCGCGCAGTCCCTGCCGTGTCTCTTGCAGAAGCGGCCGGCAAAACCAGACTGCCTGCCCATTGCCAACATCATTGAAGACCAACGACGCAGGCGCAATTCCCGCCAAACCATGACCGCCGCCCCGGCGTGCGCGCATTGTCACCGTCTCACGCTGATCATCAAGCGTATGCCCGGTCATGACCAGGTCCGCGCCGATTTTGCCGGCAGTTTCGGCAATCAAGACCCGCCGCGCATCCCGTGCCGCGTCCTGTATGCCGGTTTTTGGCTTCTCGCCCGTCCATCGGCGCGCAATATGGTCCACTCCGAGCCGCGCGCACAATGCGCCAACCATCTCCGCCTCTGAAGCGGATTCAGAGCGCAAGCCATGGTCAATTGTTATTGCGGTCAGTTTCGGTGGATTGGAAAGAGCTTTGATTTGTCGGGCTGCCAGAACAAGCAGCGCCGTGGAATCACCGCCACCGGAAACCGCGAGGAGCACATGGCGCTTGCCTTCGAGCGGTAAAACGGCGGACCGGGTCAAATCTGTCATACGATTTTCAGCACCCGGCTTTGGATTGTTCTTCGGTAACCGCTTTCAAAAGCGCCTGACCGGCTTTCGGATATTTCTTCTGCACCTGCGAAAAAGTTGCGCAGGCCACGTCCTTGTTGTCGAGCGCCACCAGCGCCACACCTAGTTTGAACAGCATTTCCGGAGCCTTCTTCGACTTCGGGAAATCCTTTTGCGAATTCAGGAATACTTCGGCTGCATCGCGGGTCTTGCCCTGTGCCGCAAGTGATTCGCCCAGCCAATAGCGCGCATCCGCAGTCTGGGCATCGGCGGGAAATTGGTCGATATGCTGGCGAAACCCGGATTCTGCATCCTTGTACTCACCAGCCAGCACATGGTCATAAGCCACGCGGTAAATCTCTTCCGGATTGTCAGATGAAGGCAGCGACGCCGATTGCGGGTCAGCTTCAATCACCTGATCAACTGTGCCGCCAATCGGGTTGCCATTCTCGTCAAACTTGATCGAGCCCAGCGGCTTTTCGCCCGAACCCAATTGCGGATCAGTATTTGCCACATCAGCAGGTGCATCAACCGCTGCAGCCTGACCGTCTGCCGGCTGGTCTTGCGCAGCTTGATCTTGCGCCGGCTGGTCATCGGCAGGCGCAGCGGCAACATCGTTGCCGCTTTTGGATGGTTTGGCCATTCCCTGCTTGGACTTTTCAAGCTCCTGAAAGCGGAACTCATTGTCTTCCTGGGTCTTGCGGATCTGCTCTTGCATCTGCAAAATCTGGAACGTCAGTTCCTCGACCTTGCCGTTAAGCTGGCGGATCGTTTCTTCGAGCTGGGCGACGCCCTGCTCCTGGGCTTGCGCGACAAGCATGTTGCGTCCCGCCGGCACGTCCGCCTGCGGCACGGGCACAAAACTGTCGCCGTCAACTTCAACACCGAACTGTGGCACACGTGCGGAATTGTCCGCCGCATTGACAGTTGAGATCGACGCTGCGCTTCCCATCAGAAAGAGACCTGCGGCGATAAGATTTTTAAATCGCATGGGTATTTCCTGTTGTCCCCGGCTGGCCCCCGCGGCTTCCGGAATGATTATTTGCATATCATGTGGAGTGAAAGTTCGGCCAAAGTTTGTTGGCCCCAAAAGAAAAAGCGGCCCGCAAGGACCGCCCTCATTTCTTCACTGTGCAGCAACGAAATTCTCTGCGGCGAGTCAAATGGAGTTATCTGCGAGAACCGGAGCGGAGCGTACTTGCGTACGTGAGCACCGGAAGCGGAGCAGATGGCTCCAGTTGGCCGCCGCAGTGGATTTCTGCCGCGGATTTTTACGAGCCGGCGCCGCCGAGGACTGTTACTGCCCGACGATTTTGCGACCAGCAGGAAATGTCATCGCAAACTGCGACCGGACGTTCCTTGCCGTAGGAAATGGTCTTCATGCGCTGCGCCGGTACACCTTGCGAAGACAAATAATCGCGGGTTGCGGCAGCACGGCGTGCACCCAGAGCGATGTTGTATTCACGGGTGCCACGTTCGTCAGCATGCCCTTCGACGGTGATGGCATAGTTCGGATACTGCTGCAGCCACTGCGCCTGACGGGCCAGGGTCGCTTGCGCATCAGCACGCACCACGGACGAATCGGTGTCAAAGAAAATGCGGTCGCCGACATTGACGGTGAAATCCTGCGCAGAACCCGGCGTTCCAGCGCCCGCGCCACCATTCAGACCAAGGTCGCCGGCATTGTTTGGCAAATTGTTTTTCTTGGATGCACAGCCGGTTACGGCCAGTACTGCGACAAGCGCGATCATCATCGGGCTACGGGTAAGTGTTGCAAAGCGGCTCATGCCGGGACTCCTTGGCATTTGATCAATGTTGGGCATTTGATCAGTTTCGTTGGAAATTGAGTAACCACATTGAGGTTAACCCACAGCCAACGGACATGGTTAAATTTGTCTTACAAAGGACCAACGGCCCCGATACACGGGCCATTGGAAGAAGAATGCGGCCAAAAGGCGGCATTTGCCGTAATGATCAAAGTCTGGCCCAAAATCCGGTTTGATGAGTGAAATGCCGTGATTTTCGAGAACCGGAGTGGAACGTACATTTTGTACGTGAGCACCGGAAGTGCAGAAAGTCGCGCCAGTTGGCCATCAAAGTGGATTTTCGGTCAGCCTCTCAATCGAGAAGCGGCGACCATGCCGGATCAGATGCTGCACCGGGCGTTGGAATTTGCTGCTCATTATAGCCGGTCAGATCAATCGAATAGAGCGATGGGTTGCCACCGGAAGCCGTCTTGTAAAAACCAAGCACACGCCCGTTGGGCGCCCATGTCGGACCTTCCATCAAGAAGCCGGTCGACAAAATGCGCTCGCCCGAACCATCCGTCTTCATCACGCCAATGGAAAACTGGCCACCAGATTGCTTCGTGAAAGCGATCAGATCGCCGCGCGGCGACCACACCGGGGTCGAGTAGGAACCATCGCCGAACGAGATGCGGTTCGGCTCGGATCCACCAGCGGCCATCACATAAATCTGCTGCTTGCCGCCGCGATCAGATTCAAAAGCAATCTGCGCCCCGTCCGGTGAATAGGAAGCGGATGTGTCAATGGCTGTCGAGTTGGTCAGCCGTGTGACCTGGCGGCTGCGCAAATCCATCGTGTAGAGATTGGCCGAACCATTGTCCTGCAACAGCGAAAGCACGACCTTCTGCCCGTCCGGCGAGAAGCGCGGCGCGATGGTGATGCCCGGAAAATTGCCGACCTTTTCGCGCTGGCCGGTTTCAAGCTGCAACAGATAGACAGACGGCACATCGCCATCGAACGCCATATAGGTCACTTCCTGCTTGTTCGGCGAGAAGCGCGGGGTCAAAACCAGATCCTTGCCGGAGGTCAGCGTGCGCACGTTAGCGCCATCCTGATCCATGATCGCCAGCTTCTTGATCCGCTTGTCCTTCGGACCTGCTTCCGACACAAAGACGATGCGTGTGTCGAAATAACCCTTTTCACCCGTCAGACGCTCATAAATCGCGTCAGCGATCATGTGTGCGATGCGGCGCGAGTTGGACGCGTCGGCCACAAGCTGCTGACCTTCCAGCTGTTCGCCGGCAAATGAATCCCAAAGCCGGAATTCAGCCTTCAGCTTGCCGCCTTCCTGGGAAACCCGGCCCGTCACCAGCGCCTGCGCATTGATGACCTTCCAGTCCTCAAATCGCGGCGCGACATCCGGATTGGAAATCTTTTCGATAAACGCGCCCTTGTCGATCGGCGCAAACAGGCCGGACCGCTTGAGGTCCGCCGCGACAATCGAGGAAATCTGCGCGCCAAGTTCGCCGCCCGCAAGAAAGTCAGTGATGGCAATCGGCAGCGGCTCGACATTGCCCTTGTTGATGTTGATTTCAACAAGCGCATTGGCAGGCAGCGTCAGCGTGGCGAAAGTGGCAAGCGCCGTAAATGCAGCAAGTGCAAGATTTCTGATCAGTTTTTTCATCGGTCCAAGACCTCTTTCTCAACTTCGAATCTGGGTTAGAACATTTCGCTTGGATCGAAGTTCACAATAACTTCCGACCATGCGTCATACTTGTCTGC
>JANMEX010000241.1:0-1550 GCA_031377485.1 Phyllobacteriaceae bacterium | reverse complement strand
CTTGACAAAGACAACGACTTCCTGTTTATCCCGCGCAAATCCCGCAAGAAGACATGTCTTCGAGCATCCGACCCGGGCAATTCCTTTAATTGGAAATGATCCGGGAGGGCAACATCCGGCAGCGCGAGGCGCCCCCGGATGTCGTTTTGCTTTGAGCTTTGATTTTGGCGGAACCAGTCCCCACCTTTGGCTGATCCCAAAGGAATAAAGGTGCAGCAATGTTTGAATCCTTGCAGGAACGGCTTGGCACGATCCTGAACAGCCTCACCGGCCGCGGTGCGCTTTCGGAGGCCGATGTTTCGGCAGCCATGCGCGAAGTGCGCCGTGCGCTGATCGAGGCTGACGTTGCGCTGGATGTTGTCCGCTCGTTTACCGATAAAGTGCGCGCCAAGGCGGTCGGCGCGGAAATTCTGAAGAGCATCAAGCCCGGCCAGATGGTCGTCAAGATCGTTCATGATGAGTTGGTTGAGCTTCTCGGCTCCGACAGTCAGGGCGTGGATCTCAATGCGCCCGCGCCGGTCGTCATCATGATGGTCGGCCTGCAAGGTTCCGGCAAAACCACAACGTCCGCCAAGCTTGCCAAGCGCCTCACCGAGCGCCAGCGCAAAAAGGTGTTGATGGCCTCGCTCGATACCCGCCGTCCGGCAGCGCAAGAGCAATTGCGCCAGCTCGGCGAACAGACGGGCGTAGCGACACTGCCAATCATTGCAGGGCAATCGCCGGTGGATATCGCGGCTCGCGCCGTGCAGGCAGCCAAGCTTGGCTCGTTCGATGTCATTATTCTCGACACCGCCGGCCGCACGCACATTGACGAGCCGCTGATGATGGAAATGGCCGAGATCAAGGCCAGGTCCAATCCGCATGAAATTTTGCTGGTCGCGGATTCGCTCACCGGCCAGGACGCGGTCAATCTTGCACGGTCATTTGACGAGCGCGTCGGCATTACCGGTCTGGTGCTCACCCGCATGGACGGCGATGGCCGTGGCGGCGCGGCACTTTCGATGCGTGCGGTCACCGGCAAACCGGTCAAGCTCGTCGGTGTCGGCGAAAAGATGGACGCTCTTGAAGAGTTCCATCCCCAGCGCATCGCCGACCGCATTCTTGGCATGGGCGACATCGTCTCGCTGGTCGAAAAGGCCGCCGAGCACATCGACCATGAAAAAGCCGCCGCGATGGCGAAGAAAATGCAGGAAGGCAAGTTCGATCTCGACGATCTCGCCGACCAGCTGCGCCAGATGAAAAAAATGGGCGGCATGGGCGGCCTGATGGGCATGATGCCCGGCATGGGCAAGATGAAAGACCAGATGGCCTCGGCAGGCATGAACGACAAAATGTTCGACCGCCAGATCGCCATCGTTTCGTCAATGACCAAATGGGAGCGGGCGAACCCGGAACTCCTCAAACATTCGCGCAAGCAGCGCATCGCCAAGGGCTCCGGCACGGACGCTGCCGAAATCAACAAGCTGCTCAAAATGCACCGCCAGATGGCCGACATGATGAAAGCCATGAAGGGCGGCAAAGGCGGCGGCATGATGAAAAACATGATGGGC
>JANMEX010000217.1:0-10051 GCA_031377485.1 Phyllobacteriaceae bacterium | reverse complement strand
CATGCCCGGACGCATGCGAACTGGTTCAAGACCTTCGAGTACAACGATGTCGGCCGCAGAATAAGACTCCGTTGTAGGCGCCGGTCTGGATTGCGGCATGGCCGCAACTGCTGGAGCAGCCGGCTTGGTCGTTTGTACCAGTTCGCATGCGTCCGGGCATGTATATCGGCGGAACAGATGAAAAAGCGCTGCATCATTTGTTTGCAGAAATTATCGACAATTCCATGGACGAGGCGGTCGCCGGCCATGCAACCTTCATTGAGGTGGAACTGGATGCCCAAGGCTACTTGTCGGTCACTGACAACGGCCGTGGCATACCCGTAGATCCGCACCCTAAATTCAAAGACAAATCCGCACTCGAAGTCATCATGACGACGCTCCATTCTGGCGGCAAGTTTGACTCAAAGGTTTATGAAACTTCCGGCGGTCTGCACGGTGTTGGCATTTCTGTGGTCAACGCTTTGTCTGATGTGCTTGAAGTCGAAGTTGCACGCAACCGAAAGCTGTATCGCCAGACATTTGCCCGCGGTATTGCCCAAGGCAGGATTGTTGAAATTGGCGATGTACAAAATCGTCGTGGAACCAAAGTTCGATTCCATCCCGATCCGCAGATCTTCGGTCAACATGCCAAGTTTGAACCATCGCGGCTGTATCGTATGGCAAGGTCAAAAGCGTATCTGTTCGGAGGTGTCGAGATACGCTGGATATGCGCAGCTGTACATCTGACCGCCAAGGATTCGCCGCCGGAAAAGGCTGTGTTCCACTTTCCCGGCGGCCTGAAAGACTATCTGGCCGCGCAGCTTGGCTCGGAATTTCAGGTCACCCGCGACATGTTTGCTGGAAAGACCGAAAAACAGTCCGGCCATGGTTCACTTGAATGGGCAGTAACCTGGTATGGCGGAGATGGTTTTTCCAACTCTTATTGCAACACAATCCCGACAGCAGAAGGCGGCACACACGAAGCGGGCTTGCGCACCGCGATCACGAAGGGACTTCGCGCCTACGCTGAATTGACCGGCAACAAGCGTGCAGCGATCATCACATCTGACGACGTCATGATTTCCTGTGCTGCGATGCTGTCAGTATTTATCCGCGAGCCGGAATTTGTGGGCCAGACCAAAGACCGACTGGCAACAGTCGAGGCGCAGCGCATCGTCGAAAACGCACTTCGCGACCCGTTCGATCACTGGTTGGCTGACTCGCCGCAGGACGCTTCCAAGCTTCTCGACTGGGTGGTAGAGCGCGCTGAGGAGCGTTTGCGCCGCCGTCAGGAAAAAGAAGTCACGCGCAAGTCCGCCGTTCGAAAACTGCGCCTGCCGGGCAAGTTGGCAGATTGTACGCAGAACGCAGCCGACGGCGCGGAAATCTTCATCGTGGAAGGCGACAGTGCTGGCGGTTCTGCAAAACAGGCACGCGACCGAGCGACGCAAGCCGTGCTGCCATTGCGGGGTAAAATCCTGAATGTCGCAAGCGCCGGCCGCGACAAGATGCAGGCCAACCAACAAATTGGTGATCTCATTCAGGCGCTTGGTTGCGGGACACGCTCGAAATATCGTGATGAGGATTTGCGCTACGGCAGAGTCATCATAATGACTGATGCGGACGTAGATGGTGCGCATATCGCGTCGCTTTTGATCACGTTCTTCTATCAGGAAATGCCGGAACTTATTCGCAACGGCCACCTGTTCCTTGGTGTCCCGCCACTCTACCGGATCACGCAAGGTACAAAGACGCTGTACGCGCGCAACGATCTACACAAAGAGGAACTCCTGAAGACCGAGTTCAACGGCCGCGGAAAAATCGACATAGGGCGATTCAAAGGCCTCGGTGAAATGATGGCGTCGCAACTGAAGGAGACCACAATGGACCCGAGAAAGCGGATGCTTTTGAAGGTGGAAATCGCTGGTGGCGACGCAGCAGATACTGCGCGCGCAGTTGATGATTTGATGGGCACCAAGCCTGAAGCAAGATTCCGGTTCATCCAGGACCGTGCGGAATTTGCCACGGCATTGGACATCTGAAACCCCTGCCCTCGTGCATTTTGTTCAAGGTTATTTCAGAGCTGAATTTGGCAGGATTCAACGGTATCTTTGGCTAAGCTGCTCGAATGGCTTCGGCATGTTTGCGACCGTTTTCACGGATAGTCTCCAAATAGATTGACCGGATCAATGCCACGATGTCATCATTGCCATGTGCAAATGCTGGCGTCGTTTCTGCTGCCCCAAAATGTTGCAGCATGAGCCGCGCGATTTCTTGTGGCCCCGCCCGCAATTTCCCGTTGGCAACTTCACGCCAGCAATCAAGCCCACGCATAAGGATGGTTGACACCGTTTCCGTAAAGCCGGACTTGCGGAAAAGCGCGGTCATTATCGACGCACGTCCGTGGGCCAATTGCGCCTTGATGCGAACCTCATCCTGAGTTGAAAGCGCAGCAAGAACAGTGGCGAAAAAGCTGATCTTTCCATGGATCAGTACGCGCAAGATAAACGAAGTCGTGAGTTCACCGGATAGACGCAAATGTTCAACCAGCGCGGGATGATCGCCCGACGGGGATTCATCAACCAGTTCCAGACATGCGCGCACACAAGCCTCGCGGGTTATGCGCTCAGCACGCCGCGGACCGATCAGCGAACGGACAAGCCCCATGCCGCGCAGTGCCTCGCCGAGCTTAACGATCAGCGCATGGCGAGCATCGGAAGGAAGACGTGCATCGGCCAAAAGCAATTCACGCAAGTGCGCGTCATTGCCAAACCGCTCACCAATTCGGCGCAACGACAGCGAAACGATCTTAGCGCCATCATTTCTGAGCAATGTTTCACAAGCCTCAATGCAGGCAACTTCTGCAATTGCAGCACTGACCGCACCGGACAGTTGTGGTCTCAAAGCTATCGCGCACTGCACCTCATCTGACCCCAACGCCACGCGGTCTATCAAATCTGTATCTGACAATAGAGGCGAGCGGACGAGGACCATCGCGGCGATTTTCGGCTGATCAGCCGCAAGGGCACTTACAATATGCATGGGCGCAAGATGACTGTTGGACAATGCCCCCGCGAGCGCCAAACGAACATTGGGCGAAGGATCATCCAACAGCATTGTCAATGCCGCTTCGGCAGCGCAGCGTTCGTCAAACTCGAGCGGTGATTGCAAATATGCCCGCGCCAACGATCCGGCAGCGGCTTCGCGCTCTGCCACGCGTGCGCTTTCAACCCACTTGAGAAACTGTTCGATGATCATTGACGCCACACTCCACGCACTGATGATGAACTGTAACGTCAATTGGTTTACGAACGGTTCACCATGTTTGTTAGCGGTTTGGCGGCTGCGAAAAGATGGCTCGCAAGTAATCAACTCGGTGGATAAGTCTGCAAATCCGGTTTGACAGCGGGAATTCAGATGCCTGCTGTGCCAAGCTACAGCGCTTAACACAGGTGCTCGGTATGCTGAAAATCAATCAGGTGGCGGTCGAAACTATCTATATTCCATTGGAACGGCGCAAGCTGCTCGATCTGGAAAAAGCACGCGTCCTTGCCGAGGATATACTGGAAAATGGAATGAAGTTACCGATAATGGTACGTTTTGACGGAAAACGGCACATTATTGTCGAGGGTTTGCATCGCCTCGAAGCTGCGCGCATTCTCGGGGAAAAAACAATTTCCGCCTACATCGTGCAAGCGAAAAAGCACTAGCCAACCTTGGTCGGACTAGAAAGACTTGTGGCGCGGGCATTACCCCGCGCCGCTCATCGACTTAGTAAGTGCGAAACTTGCCCTGTGAAACTTCGCGTTCGCGACGTTCCAGATCAAAAATGGTGACCGAACCATTGAGGTAGGCCATCTCGCGGTCGCGCCGGGTCGGCTGCTTGGCAAACAGGGCGGATAAAAGGTTCTTCTTCATTTGTATTCTCCTTGTTCTCTCCCTGCACTGGAATATGGGCCGCATGTTGCACTGCAACAAGTGTAGTGTGCGGGAAGGAGCCATGCATCGAATGCATGGGTAAATTCAATATGTCTTAAGACATCCGTACCAACAAAACGGAAACCATGCTGCTTAACGGCAATACAACCGAAGTTGAGTAGATAGAAATCAAACTTTTCAATGGAGGTTTGATCGTGCTCAAGAAACTGGCTGGCGCTGCAGCGCTCTATTTCGTTGTATTTGGTGGCGCTCACCTTACCGGAACGAACACCGGACTGTTATCGACTTTTGGTACAAGCGATAGCGGGACGCCGGTCTCAGGTGGCTCGCAAACGGAAATCAAGGACACGGTGATCTCCTATTCCACACAAGATACGGCAATGAACGCTGCAAAAGCCACAGGTCGCAAGACATTGCCGCGTTTTGAAAAAATGTGGACGGATCGCATGGCAGGTACCTATTCAGTAAAAATACCGCTGACCCAAAACGGCCAGACAGAGCACATCTGGATGCAAATAGATGGCTTTCAGAAAGACTTGATCATTGGTCGGTTGGCGAATGAGCCCGTAAATGGCACAGACTACAAAATGGGGCAGAATATGAAGGTGCCCAAAAGTGACGTCGAGGATTGGATGGTCCGGAATGGCGATGCAATCTGGGGCGCCTACACAGCCCGGGTGATGCTGGCGTCCATGCCGAAAGATGAAGCGGCAGCCCTTAAGGCAATGCTGCGTGACTGACAGACAGATAAGCAATTATCTATCGAACAGATTCTACCCTGATTCCAATTGAAATCATTGACTGGAGCGTCCGAACCTAAGTTCGAAGAACCCGGTAAATTGCAGGGATAACCAGCACTGTCAGCAACGTTGAAGAAGCGAGGCCGAACAGCAGTGAAATCGCCAACCCCTGAAAGATCGGGTCCGTCAGTATCACCACGGCGCCGATCATCGCCGCAAGTGCGGTGAGAAGAATTGGCTTGAAACGGATCGCACCAGCTTCGATGAGCACATCGGTCAGGTGCCGATCATCGGTATGGGCAGACTTGATGAAATCCACCAAAAGGATTGAGTTGCGAACGATGATGCCAGCCAGCGCAATAAAACCAATCATCGACGTTGCCGAAAAGGGCGCGCCAAACAACCAGTGGCCGACCAGGATACCGATAAATGTTAGCGGCACAGGCGTGAGGATCACCAGCGGCAGCTTGAACGAGCCGAACTGGGCAACAACCAAAATGTATATACCAAGCAATGCAACGCCAAACGCACCGCCCATATCGCGGAAGGTCACCCAGGTGACTTCCCATTCACCATCCCACAACAAAGCGGGCTTGCTTTCAACTTCGGGCTGGCCGTGCAGGATGATTTCAGGCTTTTGAAGCCCGGTCCAATCCTGCGCGTCGAGCGCTTTTTGTACAGCAAGCATCCCATAAAGCGGCGCTTCATAGTCACCGGCAAGCTCTGCCGTCACCATTTCGGCGTTGCGGCCGTTGTGGCGGAAAATGGGGAATGATGCTTGCTCATCTGTGACGCTAACCACGTCGCCAAGCTCGACAACCGCGCGGTCGCCCGGCAGCACGTTGGCAGGGATCGGCGTTGACAGGAAGCGCTCGTCCAATGTGCGCTCGCCCTTTGGCCGTTCGATGCGGATAGGAACGGGATGACGCCCGCCGCCCTTGTGCGAATAGCCAACTGTCGTCCCACCATTCAGCGTGGCGATGGTATCAAGTACGTCAGATTCCTCGACATGGAAAAACTCGGCATTATCCGTCGAAATGGCAATGCGTTTGCGCCGCGCGGGCGAGCCGTAGGAATTGTCGATATCAACAATAAACGGCACGGATTTGAAAGCGGCCTCAACCTTGGCCGCAGTTGTGCGGCGGGTGTCAGCATCGGGGCCATAGATTTCTGCAAGCAGTGTCGCCATCACAGGTGGCCCGGGAGGCGGCTCAACTACTTTCATGGATGTAGCTTTGGGCACGGGGATGGCGGCAATGCGGGTTCGTATATCAAGTGCGATCTGGTGGCTCGTTCGGGCCCGCTCGCCCTTGCCGGTGAGGTTGATGGCAACCTCGCCAAGCTGTGGCTCTGTGCGATAGAAGGAGTGGCGCACAAGGCCGTTGAAATTAAACGGCGCGGCAGTTCCCGCATGGGTTTGCACGCTTTTGACTTCTGGCAAGCCAACCACAATGGCTGCCACCGCCTGTGCAATGCCGTCAGTCGCTTCGACAGAAGATCCTTCCGGCAAATCAATGGTAACGGAAAGCTCGGATTTATTGTCGAAAGGCAGAAGTTTGACCGTTACGTCCTTTGTGTAAAACAGGGCAAGGGATCCAAGTGTCAAAACGCCAACGGCAATAAGGAAAATCCAGCTGTTGCGTTTTGAGGCGAGCAAAGGTTTGGCAACCATTCGATAGATGCGGCCAAGCGCGCCGCCGTGCGCCTCATCATGATGATCATGCGCCGGGGCTTTGGCTGCCACCTTCAGCATCAGCCATGGCGTGACGATAACGGCCACAAAGAAAGAAAAGATCATCGCCGCAGAAGCATTGGCCGGGATCGGGCTCATATAAGGACCCATCATTCCGGACACAAACAACATCGGCAAGAGCGCGGCAACGACAGTGAGCGTCGCCACAATTGTGGGATTACCGACTTCCGCAACGGCATCAATTGCGGCCTGCTTGCGCTCGCGCCCATCATGCATGGCCCAATGGCGGGCGATGTTTTCGATGATGACGATGGCATCATCAACGAGAATGCCAATCGAAAAGATAAGCGCGAACAGAGAGACACGATTGAGCGTGTAGCCCATCAAACGCGAGGCGAAAAGAGTGAGCAAAATCGTTACCGGAATAACGATAGCGACGACCAGCGCTTCGCGGCGGCCAATCGCAAACCAAACCAAGCCTATGATTGACACTGTCGCAAGACCAAGATGATAAAGCAGTTCATTGGCCTTCTCGTTGGCCGTCTCACCATAGTCGCGCGTGACTTCGACTTGCATATCATCAGGGATGAGATTGCCTTTGGCGCGCTCGACGCTGGCGAGAATTTGCTCGGCTACTTGCACCGCGTTTGATCCGGCGCGCTTCGCAATGGCCAGCGTTACGGAAGGAACACGGGTGACGCCGGCCTCGGCTTTTGTGACGGTCGCCACAAGTGCGTCGCTGGTATCGGTGGCAAAAGTAACGTCGGCAACATCGCGGACATAGACCGGACGACCATCGCGGCTGGTGAGCAAGAGATTGGCGACAGCAGCGGGAGAGGCAAGCGTTTCGCCGGCAATTATACTAATCTGCTCACCACCTTCCCTGACATTGGACGCGGGAAACGCGCGGTTTGCACCTGTTACTTTCCCCGTAAGCTGTTGCAAAGTGATGCCATACAGCGCGAGTCTTTCCGGGTTCGGTGAAATGCGAATTATCTCACTGGTCTCACCGACCAAATAGGACAGACCGACATTGTCAATCTTGGAAATTTCGGTGCGCAATTCGCGCGCAACCCGAGTGAGGTCATTAGGTGTGATGCGGCTGGCCGCATCAGATGTCGGCGATAGCGTAAGTGCAACGATGGCAACATCATCAATACCGCGGCCAACGATGAGCGGTTCCGGCACTCCAACGGGGATCGAAGCCATATTTGCACGGACCTTGTCATGAACGCGCAGGATCGCCGCATCTGATGACGTGCCGACGATGAAGCGCGCCGTAACCATGACACTGTCATCGCGAGTTTGCGAATAGACGTGCTCAACGCCATCAATGCCCTTGGCGATCGTTTCAAGAGGTTCAGTGATCAACTTGGCTGCGTCCTCGGCCTTGAGACCGTCGGCCCGCACCAGTATATCGACCATAGGCACGGAGATTTGCGGTTCTTCTTCACGCGGCAACGTCATCAACGCCACAATACCAAACGCCAACGCAGCAATCAGGAACAGCGGCGTAAGCGGCGAGGTAATAAAGGTGCGCGTGAGCGCCCCTGCAATGCCGAGCGCCGACTTTCTTGGACCAGTTTCGACGGGCTCACTCTCCCGGCTACTCATGGAAGCACGACCATGTCGCCAGCGGAAAGGCCGGTGAGAATTTCGACCATCGGCTTGCCGTCCATGGTGGACTTTTCGCCGGTGACGACCGTTCGGCTGGCTTCTTTGTCGCCATTAGAAACGTTAATGAAATCAAGTCCCGAACGAGTGGATACAGCAGGCGCAGGCACAAGAATGGCTTGGCGTTCGCCTACTGGAACTTCAACCAGAACACGGGCATTGACATAAGCAGTATCGAGTTTTTCGACCTCAACATCTGCAATCACACGACCATTTTCGAGTTGCGGATAGATTTTGACAAGGCGTCCGGTGGCTTCGCCCTTGTCTGAGGCAATGCGAATGACTGCGTCTTTCTTTAGGAGACTCGCATGGCGCTCTGGAATGGCGAGGCGCAGGAAAAAGCCGCCGCCGCCTATCGTCGCCACGGGTTCACCGGCCATGATGACGGCATTCTTGGTAACTGGCACGGTCAATATGCGCCCATCGCCGGGGGCGAGAACTTCACCTTCCGCGCCCTGCTGCACGACGACTGAACGCTGCGCCTTGGTGGCGTCGATCTGACTTTGGGCGATATCAACCTGCGTCTTCAATTGGTCGAGACGTTGCGCTGTAGTGACGCCCTTTGCGACCAGTGCCTTGCCGCGGTCAAGCTCATCCTTGGCGGTTGATAGCTGTGCTTCATAAGAGGCGATCTGCGCATCAAGCGCGTCAATTTGAAACGCGATTTTGTCATCGCGAACAGTCGCGATCTTCTGCCCCGCTTTGACCTCGTCGCCCTCAGAAACTGAAAGCGCGACCACTATGCCGCCAACACGGGCGCGTGCGGCAATGGTGTCCCGCGCCTCCACGCGGCCATAAACGGCCTTCCATTCCACGACCGTCTGCGGCTCCACTTTGATGGTTTCCGCAAAGGCGGGAAAGGTGGAGGCAAGTAAAATGGCAGCAAGCGCGATACGCATGGTCATGTCCTTTTTCAGGAAATCAAAAAGCACAGCCCGGCTTGATGCCGAATTTGCGAAAAACAGATGCTGCCGGGCAGAAGCCGGTGAAGGATGATTGCAGCAAGTTGGCGCCGATAAAGACCGTGAACCAGATAAAATATGGTGAGACAAATTGTGTGAGAATGACGGATAAAAGCGTCATGACACCGGCGAAGGCAAGGACGGAACGATCAAGCGACATGGGGCACTCCGATAAGTTTTTATTTATATATATAAATTGCTATATGTGTATTTGAATGATTTGGCAAGCTTGAAAATGCCAACGGCGGCACTAGAAACGCGCCGCCGTCTTGAGGTTGGTCAAGATCAAATGTTCAAGAATCGACCTTGATTTCCTTGAGCTTGTCTATGCCCAAAACTTGCAGCGCCAGCTTTTCATAGAATGGTTCAGACACGCCGGACTTGATCTTGCGCAAGAAATATTTCTCGAAACCAATTTTGGCCACATGCACCCATTTGCCCGACGATGCCCAATTGACGTTGCGCGGCGGGATCTGTGGTTGAGCGACAAAGGCGACGCCGGAATCTCCAAAGTCAGCAAGGCAGACGGCATTCCACGAACCTTGCGCATCCGGCTTTTTGCCGTTGACCAGATTGCCAATGTTGCGCGCCGTAGCGGTTACCATGGATTCGATCATGAAGCCGGTCTTCGGCACGCCGCAAGGAACAGCGGTCTTGCCCATGGGCGGAATTGCGACGCAGACGCCGACCGCGAAGATTTCCGGAAATTTCGGATTGCTTTGATGTTTGTCCACCAAAATAAAGCCGCGGGGATTGGTCAGGCCTTCAATGTTTCGCACCGCTTCGACGCCCCGGAAAGCGGGAAGCATCATGGTGAAAACCTGCGGAATTTCATGGGTCTTTTTAACAGTGCCGTCGTCATTGATTTCCGAGGCATGCAACATGCCCGGCTCCACTTTGTCGACCTTGGCGTTGCAGACCCATTTGATGTGATGCTGGCGCATTTCGCTTTCGAGAAGGCCGTTGGTATCGCCGACGCCATCGAGGCCAAGGTGCCCGATGTAGGGCTCGGAGGTCACGAACGTCATCGGTACCCGGTCGCGCCCTTCCGCCAGCACGTACTC
>JANMEX010000208.1:0-3655 GCA_031377485.1 Phyllobacteriaceae bacterium | reverse complement strand
GCCGTTTTATTGGTGACGTCGCGGAGAGCACGGACGGCACCACGAATCTGCGCGCGATGAACGGGGAAAATCGATAAAATTTTCAATATTTGGACGGGTTTAACTGCGCTTTTGAGTTGTTCAATTTACAAGGTTAATTGTTTTCGACGGACCAAGCCCTGCGGGCACCGGCACAGTGGTCGAGCCGTAATTGGAATTCAGATACATTTTGGCGGTGCCGCTGACTTTGATTGATTTGGCGACAATGACCGTAAAGGCCGAACTTTCGGCGATTTTTCCAGGTGCAGCCACGAAGAATATTCCATTGGGCAAATAGACTGTACCGAGGAGGTTTGCAGCAGATTTCGACGATAATTCAAACTGGGTCTGCCCCATTGCGCGATCTTGAAACAACAGGATGCCAGCGGTCGGACCGGTGGATGGCGCGATCAAATTGACGGTGGTTGTGCCATCAAACAACATTCTGCCATCGGCTCCGGTAAAGAAAATTGTCACACCGTTGCCCGTCAAAGTACCATTGTTCTTGACCCCGAATTCTCCCCCGTTGATGATATAAACACCGGGGTTCATGGTCACTGTCGCCTTATTGCTGATGTCGATACCGCCACAATAGACGCCGGGATTAATCGTCACCGCACCTTTCTTGTAGACCACATTGTTGTAATCACACGCGCCGACAACTGGCTGGGGTCGAGCTGCCAGCGGGTCTGCAAGTGGCGGGCAATCGGTCGTTGGAACCGGCGAAAATCGCGAGGACTGTCCTTTGAACCCGCCGGCTGTGCAAGTGAAAGCGGTCGTCAACTGCGTGGTGTTTGCAGCAAGTATTCCGTCGCTTGCGAGCGAATTTGAATATGAAGCGCAGCCATCTGCAATCACGTTGGCTGAACCGCCAAGTTCGATTGCAGATGCAGCCGCACCCTCAAGTGCAATCATGCAGACCGGCGTTTCCGAAGACAATTGCGCCGCTGCCATGACACGGATTTGCGGACTTTTCTGGAAGTAGCCAAGCAGAAAATATCGATACTGGTCCATATCGACCGTGATCGTCACCTTGTGTTTAACATTGTCGACCAATGTAACCACGGAAAATTTGGCATTTGTTGCAATTCCCGCTTCAGTCAATTCGCCTTCGACATATGAGCGCGCCGCAGATTCGGCCTCGGATTGCGACCGGCTCTTGAGTGATGCTTCGCGGGTTACTGCAAGTACTGCGGCATCGGCAGCATTTTGCATTTCAGATTTCTGATGATTGTAGACCATCAGGTCAACGCCACCGCCGGTAATACCGAGCAAAACCGGCATGGCAACTGCAAAAATCGAGGCGAAATTGCCCGCACGGCAACGCCCGAATTTGGTTATCCAGTCAACGAATGCCCCGAATTTCATTGGAAGACGATAACCACCACAGTTTAAATGTATGTGAATTTGAGAAGCTGATTGTTCAAAACTAAATCACGTCGCTGATTGAAACCGAGGACTTAATGGTGACCCGTCGCGGACGCAGCGCCATGTCCAAAGCCTTCAGATGTGAGGCGGGAAGAGAACTCGTTTGCCGGTACGCCGCGACCGAAAAGATAGCCTTGGAAAACCTCAACGCCGAGGCGCCTCAATGTCAGTTCCTGGGCCTCAGTCTCAATACCTTCTGCAACAAGCGTCATGCCGAGTTCGCGCGAGACTGTTGCGCAGGTTTCGATGATCCCACAAGAAAGCGGATCGCCGACGCTGCCCTGCGCCAAACTACGGTCTATTTTCAACTCGCTGAAGGGGCACAGGCGCAGCATGTCAAAATTGGCCATACCCGTACCAAAATCATCAAGCGCGAGACCAAAGCCGGCCATGCGCAGTCTCGACAGTGTTTCGAGTAAAACCGCCGGATCATTTGGCAGTACGCTCTCAGTCAACTCAATGGTGATCTGTGAAGGCGAAACGCCGCTGGTACGGACTTTTTTTGCAAAATCGACGAGAAATTCGGGGTGCTCGATAACGGGTGCAGGCGCATTGAACGAAACAACCGGATACAGACCCAAGGTTTTCCAACTGACAATATCGGCAAGCACAAGGTCCAGAAACTTCAGTGTTTCCTCAACAAGTTTGCCCTCCCGGCTCAGCCGTTCAATATGCTGAAATGGCGAAAGCAAATCACCATCGGCCGTTTCGAGCCGCATCAAGGTTTCAGCACCAACAGTTTCGCCGGTGTTGGCATCCACTTTGGGCTGATAGACGGGACGCAAGCCGATAATTCTGGAATTTCGAAATGGTTGAACAACATGCGCTGCAAAGACGGACTCGTCTTTTTTGATCGTTTCGAACAAGGCCCGTATTTCGCCTTCACGCAGAGGTTTTTGGATTTCCCCGGCATATTTCAGGCCGAGCAGGCCAGCAAGTCGCGAGGCGGAATCTCGGATGGACTGGGTTTCACCGCTCGAAATCGCAATCCAGCCTGCATAGTGGGCGTTTGACAATTCCCTCAACACGGCAAGGCCATCAAGCCCGCGCATGTTCAAATTGATAATGACAAGACTGGCCGCGCCGCTGGTCTTGGCCAGAGCGGACAAGGCTTCATGCGTGTTTTGAACTTGCCTGACGGACTTCGCCCCAAGACTGAACAACAACATTTCGGCGACAGCGCCAAAAACCGGATCATCATCAATGATGGAGATATCTTGAATTGTTGCAGGCAAGGCGCATTCCCCCGATTGGATCAAGATAGCTTCAGACCGATAGAAAATCATTAACCGCTGCAAAATATGCGTTTCAAAAATGCATTTTTTGGCGATACAGCGCAAAAATAAGTGTGGGAATTAAATCGATCTTCGCTTTTCGCCATCATGGTGCATTTCCGAAGACGGGGATGCATATTGAAACTGAACGGCATGACACGGTCGATAAGCACGAAAATGTCGCTGATCGCGGCATTGACGATGTTCTTGTGCACGATGACGACGGTTGGCGTGTTTCTCGTTGGCAATTTCCGTCAAAGCGTTGAGGCGGAACAGGCGCGACTGCAATCAATCGCAAGCATTTTCGGCGCGGTCCTTTCAAAACCAGTTGCAAACGGCGATGAGGCGGCCGCACGCAACACTTTGCGCGCCCTGCGGGATCTGCCGTCAATTCTGCAGACATCGGTCCACAACGCCAGTGGAAAACTGATTGCAGAAATGGGCGGCGGTGCAGTTCTGGAGCGATCCGTCTTGCGCTCGGACAGTGTTTCGATCTTCGATCTTTTCACAATAGAAACACTGGAAATCAAAAAGCCAATTATAGACGGTGGCGCGACGGTCGGCACTTTGGAGTTGACAGTGGACGTGTCGTGGATGTCGCACATGTTTTGGCAGCGATTTTTTGCAGCCAGCATTTTCGCAGCCAGCGCCATATCAGTCGGCTTTTTCATAGGTCAGCGCCTTGTAAAGCGAGCAACACGTCCCCTGTCAAATCTCGCAAATGCCCTGACAGGCATCGGCAACACAGAGACCCTCAGCTATGCCTTCAGGCGCGAATCTGATGACGAAGTCGGCGTCTTGATTGATGCCTTTAACGATATGATGGGCCGCATCGGCGAACGTGACAAATCGCTGCGCGCACATTCGGAATCGCTGGAAGATACAGTTCAAAAACGCACCTCGGAATTGGTCAGCGCCCGCGACGAAGCCGAACG
>JANMEX010000174.1:0-3131 GCA_031377485.1 Phyllobacteriaceae bacterium | reverse complement strand
ATCGATGCAGCATCGAACCTGTTCCTTGGACGCGAACTTAAAACCCGCCTCGGCACACTTGACGACGTTGCGATGGAAGCGGAAGCACGCAAGGTAATGGGCCGTCTCAACCCTAACTTCCGCCGCTTCAAGGAACCTGTGAAGAAGCTTTCGGGTGGCCAACGGCAATCTGTCGCCATTGCCCGCGCGATCATGTTCAATGCGCGCATCCTGATCATGGATGAGCCGACAGCAGCCTTGGGTCCGCAAGAAACGGCGCAGGTTGGCGAACTCATCAAGCAACTCAAAGCCGACGGCATCGGAATTTTCCTGATCAGTCATGATCTGCACGATGTGTTTGATCTGGCAGACCGGCTTTGCGTGATGAAGAACGGCCGCGTTGTCGGCACGGCTTCAACCAAGGATGTTGACCATGACGAAGTACTTGGCATGATCATCGCAGGCAAATGCCCGGCAGGTGCAGTGCCAGGTCCGGGTGCGCTCGCGAGTTGAACCAGAACCATGAAAACATATCCGCCGGGTTACACCGGCGGATTTTTTTTGACGACTGCCTTGCCGGAATTACAAACGCTGGATTTTGTCGTCAAATTTGAAAGCGCAAGAAATCCTTAAATATCGATATCTGCCCATACGGCGGCATGATCGGATGCGGACTGGTTCGGGCGGGTCAGCTCGGGAAATACCTCCCAGCGTTTCGGTCTTGCGCCGGGCCACATGCCCTTGCGGAAGACACCGCTTGCCGTGACTTTGGAAAACAGGTCGGGAGACAAAAGCATATAGTCGATCTTGTTGCCCTTGTTGCTGAGCCCGAATGTGCCGGGAAATCCGCCATCATCAAATGAGGGATGAAGAAAGACGTCCTTCAAATCCGTGCCATTTATTAACGGCTCCAATTGGGCGCTCTCCGGCGTGTCATTCAGGTCGCCAATCACCGCGATATTTTTGACGCCTTCCGCTTTCAAGCCATTGTAAATGTCGCGAACCCTTGTGGCCTGCAGGCGACGACGGGCGTTTGAGCTGGAAACGGTTCCAAAGCCCTTGCTCTTGAAGTGGTTTACCAAAAGCGTCAGTGTAGTTCCTTTTGGTGTCTCCACTTCAAAATGCGGGCAATCACGGGAAAAAACCGGCTCGCCATTGGCTTGAAGATCATCCACGTGGCTGACCATGCGCCCGATCGGAAAGCCCTGCGCCGTGACAAGCCCGACATCAATCCCGCGTGCATCATTGCCATCGATGACCATGACATGGCGGAAAGGCGCGCCCCCCACTGCCGGAATGATCGTGTTGCAAAACTCAAGCAGTGACGGGCGATGTTCGGCTTCAATCACACCCAGAACATCGGGCTGTAACGCTGCCATAACGCGGGCTGTGTTCTGCGTGGCAACTTCATTTATCGGCTCATCACGCAGTTCAAGTGACCCCGTCCAGTCGGCCCGCCCATCTGCTGTGACCTCGATGCCGCCAGTCTTTGGCCGCTTTAGAAGGCTTCCCCTGTTGCGTCTGAGAATGACGAACGGGCCGGTGTCCGACTTTTCCAGACCAAGTTCAATCATCACCGCCACCATGCGGGTCTTGGCAGCAACGCTGTAGACGAGTTCACCCAAGAGTTTGTTCAGCTCGGCGTGGAGCTCAAGGATTTTTCGGCCATCTTCCCAGCTGTCAAGGTTCATCGCCTTGGCGCGGTCAAACAGGTTTTCGACATTGTAAGAGGCAAGTCTCATCATCACTCTCCTGTTGCAGTGATGCACCCCAGAGTAGTGAACCATAAAGACAGAAAATTGACAAGAAAAAGGGGCGGTCGCCCGCCCCTTTTCACATCGCGGTGATTGTTGCTTACTTCACAGCATCCGTGATTTCCGATGTCCAGGCGCCAGTTGGCTCCTTGGTGATGATCTTCTGGGCCAGAAGAGCTGCCGCTGTGCGGTCATAGGCAGCTGTGACCAGTTTGCCGGAACCCGAACCGATCAGCTTGCCGACTTCGCCCATCATCCGCTTCTGGTGGTTTTCGTCCTGACCACCATTGTCCATGACGATGCCTGCAGCTTCATCCGGATTTTCCAGCGCGTATTTCCAGCCCTTCATCGAGGCGGAAACAAACTTGACCATCTTTTCCTGGAAGGCCGGGTCCTTGAGATTGCCTTCGAGGGCATAGAGACCGTCTTCGAGAAGATCATTGCCCATGGCTGAATAGTTGAACACCACAAGATCCTCCGGCTTGTAGCCGGCGTCAATCAGCTGCCAATATTCATTGTAGGTCATGACCGAGATGCAGTCCGCCTGCTTTTGAATGAGCGGCTGGACGTCAAACGACTGTTTGAGAACGGTGACGCCATCAGCGCCCCCTTCCGTGGACAGGCCGAGCTTGTTCATCCAGGCATAGAACGGATATTCATTGCCGAAGAACCAGACGCCCAGCGTCTTGCCCTTGAAGTCGGCTTCGGTCTTGACTGGCCCATTGGCCGGGCAGACCAGCTCCATGCCGGCTTTTTCGAATGGCTGGGCGATATTGACAAGGCCGACGCCCTTTTCGCGGGCCGCCAGTGCGCCGCCCATCCAGTCGACGATCACATCCGCGCCGCCGCCGGCGATCACCTGCTCAGGGGCAATATCCGGGCCGCCCGGCTTGATTTCGACGTCGAGGCCGGCTTCTTTGTAGAAGCCCTTGTCCTTGGCAACGAAATAGCCGGCGAACTGGGCCTGTGCCACCCACTTCAGCTGCAGCGTCACCTTGTCTTCGGCAAGTGCGGTGCCTGCCATCAGTGACAGGGCCAAGGCGAGGGTCAGTTTGACTGTTTTCTTCATGAGACGTTCCTCTCTGGTTAGCGGCTCCGCCTTGTTTATCTGCGGTACGACGGATGCCAAAATGTTGTGATGCGCTCGAGAAGTGCGAGTGCACCGTAGAACAGCGACCCGACAATGGCCGCGAGCGCAATTTCCGCCCACACCATGTCGAGGTTCATCCGACCCACTTCGGTCGAAATGCGAAAGCCCATGCCGACCACCGGTGTTCCGAAGAATTCCGAAACGATGGCACCAATCATGGCAAGAGTCGAATTGATCTTGAGGGCATTGAACACAAAAGGCATTGCGGCAGGTAGCCGCAGTTTAAACAAGGTTTGCCAATGGCTTGA
>JANMEX010000150.1:0-5145 GCA_031377485.1 Phyllobacteriaceae bacterium | reverse complement strand
AGGACCTGTTCGGCAATCCGGAAATCCAGGCAGCATTCAAGGCCAAGACCGGCCATGATCTGAGGCCGGCAACCACGCACGAAGAATACACCGAGATCGCAGACTTCTTCACCGCCTACGGCAAGGAAAAGGGCCTCGATCTCTGGGGCACGACAGCGCAGGCCCATACCGGTCATCCAGCTTCCTGGTATGAGTTTTTTGAATCCATCGTCCCGACGTTTGGCGTGTACAACTGGGGCATCGACGCCAGCAAGAACTATGCGGCTACCGTTGCAAACGGCGGCACGATGAACAGCGACAAGTCAAAGGCTGCCATGAAGTACTGGCTCCATCTGCGTGACATCGCACCACCGGAATCGGCTCAGTCAACATGGAGCGAAGTGGCGACAACCTTTGCTGCAGGACGTGCTGCACAGGGTCTTGTCTACGGCGAAAACGGCGCATGGATCGAGTCTGATCCCAAGCAGTCGAAGGTCGTTGATCAGGTTGGCTTTGCTTTGCCACCGCTGTCCGAAGGTGTGATGGCTGAGGCGGAAGCAGGTAAAGGCTATATCGGCTACTATGATGGCGGCGCCTTTGGTCTGCCGGTGACATCAAAGAACAAGGAGGCCGCACTTTTGTTCCTGGAATTCATCGGCCAGAACGAAGTGCAGCCTGACTGGGCTGTGGCCGCTCCGCGCATCACCAACACCGCGACTTATGACGACCCGAAGATCACGGAAATGGACAAGAAGCTCGGCGGTTACTACACGATGCTGAAAGATCAGGGCAAGCTGTTCGCCGGTGCGCCAGCCTATCCGTTCCATGCCCAGCTTCGTGAAGCCACCGCTCCGATCTTCTATGATATCCTGACCGGTAAAATCGGCTCGGACGAAGGTCTCGACCAGATGGCAGCGAAGGCCGAAGAAGAGCTGACCAAGCTCGGTTATCGCAAATAAGGTCCAATACCTCCCGGACCTTGGCGGGCTGTCTCAGGCGGCAGCCCGTCATTTTCCCGACTGAATTGACATCACCTTTTTTTGCCATCTGAACGATGAGGGCTGGTCGATGAACCGCACCAAACTTGGCTGGTTAATGCTGGCACCGAGCCTGGCGATACTGGGTCTCTTCGGCATCTTCCCGTTTTTCTATGTCCTGTGGGTTTCATTCCACGAGTGGAATCCGTTTGCGGCCAATCCGGCAAAGATATTCAACTGGGCTGAAAATTACCGCTACATGGTGTTTGATGCCGGGTTCCTGGCATCACTGGGCGCAACGCTGGCATTCGTTTTCTTTGCCGTGGTCAGTGAAGTCATCCTCGGTTATGTGCTGGCGCAGGCCTTCATGCGTGATTTTCCCGGCAAGGCATTCTTCCGTACAATCCACACATTGCCCTTGATCATGGCGCCGATCATCGTCGGTTCCGTCTGGAAGCTGATGACAACGCCTTCTATCGGCATCATTCCCTATTTCCTGAAACATTCCATCGGCTTTGATCTCAACATCGGCCAAAGCGCGGTTGCCGCATTCATCGTGACCGTGCTGATGGACATATGGCATTGGACGCCGCTGGTTACTCTGTCGCTCATCGCCGCGCTGGTTTCGCTGCCAGCTGATCCGTTCGAGCAGGCGCAAATTGACGGCGCAAGCCCACGGCAAATTTTCTGGCACATCACGCTGCCAATGATTCGCCCGGCACTCCTTGCCACAGTCTTTATCCGGCTTATGGACGCCATGCGCACCGTGGATGAGGTGCTGATGCTGACAGGTGGCGGGCCGGGTTCGGCGACGCGCTACATCGGTGTTCATATTTTCAAGGAAGTGTTTCCGCGCACGAATTATGGCTACGGCTCGGCCATTTCCGTGATCGTTCTCTACATCACCATCGTGATCTGCTGGCTGCTTTACGTCGGCCTGATCGCCCCGCGCAACAAGAGAGGATAAGCCAAATGAAACCTCGCGCCGCATGGCCTGCGGTCCTTATGTGGACCCTCTTGAGCTTCTTCACGCTGTTCCCGATTTATTGGCTTTTCGTCATCTCGGTGAAGCCCTCCATTGATTTGTTCACAACGCCATCGTTGTTTCTAACCTCAGTCGATTGGGACAATTATGTGAATGTTCTCAACAGCGAAACGCTGCGTGGCTACATGCTCAACTCGCTGATCATTTCCTCGGGAAATGCTGTGCTGGTGACGACGCTCGGCTTTTTTGCCTGCTATGCGCTGACGCGTTTTGACATGGCGGCCAAAGAGAGCATTTTCTTCTGGACAATTACCAACCGCATGGCGCCGCCTGCCGTATTCCTGTTGCCGCTCTATCTGCTGCTGACGCAGGTTTACAAGATCGGAGACTTCTCACTTTCCGACACCCGCACGGGCATGATTCTGGTTTATTGCACGTTCAATCTGCCATTCGCGATCTGGACGTTGAGGCCGACGCTTGAAGGCATTCCGCGCGAACTCGATGAGGCCGCCGTTGTTGATGGCGCTTCGACCTGGCGGGTGATCTACGACATCATCTTCCCGCTGGCGCGTCCCGGTGTGGCCGTAACGCTTATACTCACATGGGTTTTTGCCTGGAACGAATATCTGCTGGCAGCAACGCTGACCAACTTCAACGCGCGCACGCTGACAACCGGCCTTTCCGAATACGTCACGACCACGGGCACTGCTTGGGGCATCATGGCCGCAATTTCGGTCATTACGCTTATCCCGGCGTTGATTGTCTTTGGCATGGTGCAAAAGCATATCGTGGCAGGCCTGACATTCGGCGCCGTGAAAGGATGATCCGATGAGCAATGATTCAGAATTTGAAGAAGCCAAACCCGGCTTTCTGCCCATCGAGACCAACTGGTTTGATCGCCTGTTCATCTCGCTTGTGATCTGGGTTTTTGTATCGCTGTTCTGGCTGCGCTTCATCGAACCGCTCGGCCTGTCGATCTGGATATCGACAGCGCTGTGCGTGGCGCTTGGGATTCACATTGTGAGGAAAGGATAACGCCATGAAGTCGTTGGTGCTGGAACGCAAAATGGAACTGTCGCTGCGCGATTTCCCGATCGAGCGCGAAGAGGTGATGGGGCCGCGCGACTTGCGGATCAAACTGCACACTGTAGGCATTTGCGGCTCGGATGTTCACTATTATACGCATGGCAAGATCGGGCCGTTTGTGGTCAATGCGCCGATGATCCTTGGCCACGAGGCATCAGGCGTTGTGATCGAAGTCGGAAGTGACGTGACGGGCTTCAAAGCTGGCGACCGCGTTTGTATGGAACCTGGAATTCCTGACCCTCACAGCAGGTCAACGCGCCTTGGCATGTACAATGTTGACCCTGCGGTCCGCTTCTGGGCAACGCCGCCGGTGCACGGCATTCTGCGGCCAACTTGCGTTCATCCGGCCGACTTCACATTCAAACTGCCGGACAATGTGTCCTTTGCCGAAGGCGCTATGGTTGAACCTTTGGCGGTTGGCATCCATGCCGCCACGAAGGCGCGGATTCGTCCGGGAGATATCGGGCTGGTGCTGGGTGCAGGACCGATCGGCCTGGTGACAGCACTGTCAGCATTGGCAGCCGGGTGCGCACGGGTTTTTGTTACCGATGTCGATGACGCGAAGCTGGAGATCGCGGGCAAGCTCGGCGCGATCACGCCGGTCAATGTGGCACGTGAAAACGTGGCGACACGCATCTTGCGCGAAACCGACGGCTGGGGTGTCGAAGTTGTGTTCGAGGCAACAGGCAATGCAAGGGCGGCGGCGTCCGTGTTTGAAGCGCTTTGCCCGGGCGGTTGCGTCGTGATGATCGGCGGGCAGACGGAGCCGGTTTCATATGACGCCGGTGCGGCGATGGTACGCGAAGCGCGGGTCGAGAACATCTTCCGCTACGCCCATGTTTTTCCCCGCTGCGTCGCAATGCTTGCCTCCGGAGCGATCGACGTGAAGCCGTTAATCACGCGCAAGTTCGCCTTTGAAGAGAGTGTCCACGCGTTCGAGACGGCTGCGTCAGCGCCCAAGGGCGACGTGAAAATGCAAATCGAACTGCCGCAATAAGGAGAAGCTTTCATGGCAAATGTTCAAATTCGCGGCATAACCAAACGGTACGGCAATGTGCAGGTGATGCACGGGGTCGATGTCGATATTGAAGACGGCGAATTCGTCGTTCTGGTCGGACCCTCTGGCTGCGGCAAATCCACATTGCTGCGCATGATCGCAGGGTTGGAGACGATCAGCTCCGGCGAAATCCGGATCGGCGACCGGGTGGTCAATGACGTTGCGCCCAAAGACCGCGACATTGCCATGGTATTTCAGTCTTACGCGCTCTACCCCCACAAAACGGTCGGCGAGAACATGGGCTTTCCACTTTTGATGGCCAAACGGCCGAAGGCGGAAATTGCACAAAAGGTGCAGAAGGCCGCCGAAATTCTTGACCTGACCAAATATCTCGACCGCTACCCGAAGCAGCTTTCAGGCGGCCAGCGCCAGCGCGTGGCCATGGGCCGCGCCATCGTGCGCGACCCGCAGGTGTTCCTCTTTGACGAGCCGCTCTCAAACCTTGATGCAAAGCTGCGCGTGACGATGCGGGTGGAAATCAAAGAGCTCCACCAGCGGCTCAAGACAACAACCGTCTATGTAACGCATGACCAGATCGAGGCCATGACCATGGCCAACAAGATTGTCGTTATGCGCGATGGCAGGGTCGAGCAGGTTGGCAAGCCGCTGGAACTTTATGACAAGCCGGTAAATCTGTTTGTCGCAGGCTTTATCGGCTCACCTTCGATGAATTTCATGAAGGGCAAAGGCATCACCCGTGACGGCCGCCAATTTGTCGAGGTGGCCGGCGGCATCATGTTGCCGATCGAAGGCGTGAAAATCGAAGATGGTCGTTCCGTCACCTATGGCATCAGGCCTGAGCATATCTCCATCGCAGAAGGCGGCATTCCCGTTAAAGTCTCTGTCTTTGAACCGACAGGATCAGAAACCCTCATCTTTGGCCGACTGTCCGGCATGCCGATCGATGCTTTGGTTCGTGAGCGCATTGACGGCGAGCCCGGACAAATCTTGCCGTTCCGCATCGACCCGCGCCAGGCGCATGTGTTCGATGATGAAACGGGAAAACGGCTTTAGCCAACGTTGCATTGGAGGATTACATGGATTTCAAAGGCAAAAGAGTG
>JANMEX010000136.1:0-8340 GCA_031377485.1 Phyllobacteriaceae bacterium | reverse complement strand
CGACCATTGGAAGCGGGCAGGGGCTAACATTACCGGCAATCTGGTGAAGTTTGAACCGGGGCTACTGCAGGAAGTGCTGAAGAGCGCGCCGCGCTCGTTCACACAGCACGCGCGCAATCCGGCCAAGAGCGTCGAAATCGGCGGCAAAAGCGTGGTGTTTGCGCCTGCTTACGGATCGCCTTTCGTGATGGATATGGACAGGGGCCGCCGTTATGGCACGATTGAGGATTTCCGCAATTTCATCAAGCTAGCGCAGTCTTCGCCTGCGCTGCACCATTCCGGCGGGACGATTTGCGAGCCGACCGATGTGCCGGTGAACAAGCGGCATTTTGACATGGTTTACAGTCATATCAAATATTCCGACCGCGCCTTTATGGGATCAGTGACGGCGGAAAGCCGGGCCGAGGAATCCATTGAAATGGCGCGGATTGTGTTCGGCAAGGAGTTTACCGACAGGAACTGCGTGATCCTCGGCAACGTGAATGTGAACTCACCGCTGGTCTGGGATGCGACCATGACGACGGCGCTGCGCGCCTATGCAAGATCCAATCAGGCGGCAGTGATAGTGCCGTTCATTCTGGGCGGCGCGATGGGGCCGGTAACCAACGCCGGCGCAATTGCGCAGGCGCATGCCGAGACGATGGCGGGTTGCGCACTGACGCAACTGGAGCGCAAGGGCGCGCCGGTGATCTATGGGAACTTCCTTTCGTCCATGTCATTGCGTTCCGGCTCACCGACATTCGGCACGCCGGAACCGGCAATCGGCTCCATGGTGATCGGGCAGTTGGCACGCAGGCTCGGCCTGCCGCTGCGCTGTGCCGGGAATTTCACGACGTCCAAACTGCCAGACGCCCATGCGATGAACGAGGGCACCATGTCGATGCTTTCTGCAGTACATTGCGGTGCGAATTTCATCCTGCATTCCGCAGGTTTCCTCGATGGGTTGCTGTCGATGTCCTACGAGAAATTCATAATGGACGCCGACTTCTGCGGCGCGCTGCATACCTATCTGGCGGGCGTGATTGTGGATGACAATTCGCTGGCCATGTCGGCCTTCGAAGAGGTTGGGCCCGGGAGCCATTTCTTTGGCTGCGGCCACACGATGCAGAATTATGAAACGGCGTTTTGGGATTCGAATGTGGCTGACAATGAGCCGTTTGAAAAATGGGAGGCTGCGGGCAGCCATGACGCTGCCTACCGCGCCAACAAGCGGTGGAAGAAATTGCTCGATGAATATGTCGCGCCGCCGCTCGACGAGGCGATTGACGAGGAGCTTCAGGAGTATATGGGCAAACGCAAGGCGGACATGCAGGATGCTTGGTACTGAAATGTCAGCCTCGGCCGCGATAGGGGGCAACGCCCTGGTCTGGAATCCACGCGCCTTCCGGCGGTGCGCCGGTTTGCCAGAACACGTCAATCGGAATGCCGCCGCGCGGAAACCAATAACCTCCGATGCGCAGCCACAAAGGCTTGGTGACATCGACGATGCGCTGACCGACCATCACGGTGCATTCCTCGTGAAAGGCACCATGGTTGCGAAAAGCGCTGAGGAAGAGTTTCAGCGATTTGGATTCAACCAGCAATTTGTCGGGCGCATAGTCAATGACCAGATGGGCGAAATCCGGCTGGCCGGTCATGGGGCAAAGCGAGGTGAATTCGGGGCAAGTGAAGCGCACGATTGCAGGCGCACCGCCGGTCGAAGCGTAGGGCACAGCTTCCAGCACGGCAGACTCCGGCGACTGCGGCAAATCAGTTTTTGCACCAAGTTGGCTGAGATTCGATACGTCGGTCATGATGGCTCCACGGGGCAGAACGCGCGGCAAAGGCCGCAGATATTTGCAAGGTAACTACAGAAATGAACGATCCACTGCTACAACCATTTCAGCTGAAACACCTGACACTGCGCAACCGCATCATGACCACAAGTCATGAACCGGCCTATCCTGAAGATGGGATGCCCAAGGATCGCTATCGCGCCTATCACGTCGAGCGGGCAAAGGCGGGCATTGCGCTGACAATGACGGCAGGATCAGCGGCCGTCTCAAAAGACTCGCCGCCAGTGTTCAACAATGTGCTCGTCTACAAGGACGAGGTCGTCAAATGGATGAAGCTTTTGGTCGACGAATGCCATGACCATGGCGCGGCGGTCATGATCCAATTGACGCATCTTGGTCGGCGCACACGCTGGGACAAGGGCGATTGGCTGCCGACGGTTTCCCCTTCGCATAAACGCGAGGCGGCGCACCGGGCTTTCCCCAAGCTCATCGAAGACTGGGACATGAACCGTATCAAGCGCGATTTCGCCGATGGTGCGGAGCGGATGAAAGCGGCGGGTGTCGATGGCATCGAGTTTGAATGCTACGGGCATCTGCTCGACCAATTTTGGTCTCCGGCAACCAACATGTTGCCCGCGCCCTATGGCGGCAATCTCGAAAATCGCATGCGCTTCTTCTTCGAAATGCTGGACGGCGTTCGCGAACGTGTCGGGCCGGAGTTCATTATTGGCGCGCGCTTTACCGCAGATGAAGACATGGAAGGCGGAAACACCAAAGATGACGGTCACCAGATCGCACGCCTCCTGAAAGAAAGCGGCAAGATTGATTTTCTGAATGTTGTGAAGGGGCATATCGATACTGACCCGGGCCTCACCGATCTCATCCCCATTCAGGGCATGCCATCTGCCCCGCATCTCGATTTGGCCGGAGAAATCCGCCGGGCAAACGACTTTCCGACATTCCATGCCGCGCGTATTCCAGACGTCGCGACTGCACGCCACGCAATTGCTTCAGGCAAGATTGACATGGTTGGCATGACGCGCGCGCACATGACCGATCCGCACCTGGTGCGAAAGCTGACGGAAGGGCGGGAACATGACATTCGCCCGTGCGTCGGGGCGAATTATTGCCTTGATCGAATCTATCAAGGTGGCGCGGCCTATTGCATACACAACCCGGCCACCGGCCGCGAGGCTGAGGGCATGCCACACGATATAGCGGCAGCAGAAGCCAAGCGCAAGATCGTGATTGTCGGCGCCGGACCGGCGGGCATGGAAGCGGCAAGAGTAGCAGCCGAGCGCGGGCATGAAGTTATAGTGTTCGAGGCCGCCGACAAGGCTGGCGGACAGATACGCCTGACTGCCCAATCCAAGCGCCGCGCCGAAATGATCGGCATTATCGACTGGCGGTTTGACCAATGCACCTCCAAGGGTGTTACTTTCCACTTCAATACCTGGGCTGACGCCGACATGATCGCTTCGCAAAACGCCGACGTGGTGATCATCGCAACCGGTGGTTTTCCGCATACCGAAGTTTTGAAAACGGGCAATGATCTGGTGGTGTCATCGTGGGATATCATCTCCGGTGATGTGAAGCCCGGCAGCAATGTCCTGATTTATGACGACGCGGGCGACCACGCTGCATTGCAGGCAGCGGAAGTGATTGCCAAAAGCGGCGCGCGGGTCGAGATCATGACGCCGGACCGTTCATTTGCGCCGGAAGTGATGGCGATGAATTTGGTGCCATACATGCGCTCGCTGCAAAAGCTGAATACGGTTTTCACTGTGACCTATGAGTTGGAAGCGGTGGCGCGTGACGGCAACATGCTCAAATGCACTGTCGGTTCGCATTACGGCGGTGTGCATCAAGAGCGGATTGTCGACCAAGTGGTGGTAAACCATGGCACGATACCGCTGGATGAATTGTATTTCGAATTGAAGCCGCATTCCTCCAACTTGGGAGCAGTGGATTATGAAGCGTTCATTGCCGGTGGAAAGCAGACCGTTGCCAGCAATCCGCAAGGCGCATTCCAGCTGTTCCGTATTGGTGATGCCGTGGAAGCCCGCAATACCCATGCGGCGATTTATGATGCGCTGCGGCTGGTGAAGGATCTTTAGCGAGCGGAAATACAGTCTTGTTTGCGGACCTACTTGCAAATCATTCGCAACTGGCTATGTTGCGAGTCATTCGCAACTGGACAGGATGATCAATTGGACACCCGCGTGACGCACGACCCTGACGAAGCCACAGGCAAAACTGGCGGCTGGAAACGGGCGCGCGGTGAGGCTTCATTGGTGGAGTCTTTCCGTTCC
The DNA here is from genome assembly GCA_031377485.1 of Phyllobacteriaceae bacterium. Lineage (GTDB taxonomy): Bacteria > Pseudomonadota > Alphaproteobacteria > Rhizobiales > Rhizobiaceae > JANMEX01. Next base: position 4,253 of record JANMEX010000136.1, on the reverse strand, counting down.
ATTGCGGTCAATCCAAATGCCTCTTCATTCCGCAAATTACTGACATTCATCGGACCGGGCTATCTGGTTGCTGTTGGCTACATGGACCCGGGGAACTGGGCGACATCGCTGGCTGGCGGTGCGCAGTTTGGCTATACGCTGCTGTCTGTCGCGCTTTTATCGAACATAATGGCGATCATTTTGCAGGCGCTGGCATCACGCCTAGCCATCGGATCAGGGCGCGATCTGGCGCAAGCCTGCCGCGATGCTTACCCGGGTTGGATGGCTTACCCGCTTTGGCTTCTTGCCGAACTTGCGATTATCGCGACCGACTTGGCAGAAGTGATCGGTACTGCCATTGGCCTCAATCTGCTTTTTGGCATCCCGCTGGAGCTTGGCGTGGTGATCACTGCGCTGGATGTATTCTTGATCCTGTGGCTTCAGACCAAGGGCTTCCGCAAGATCGAGGCTTTCATCATCGCGATGACTGGCGTGATTTTTGTGTCGTTTGCTGTGCAGATAGCATTGGCCGATCCAAACTGGGGCGAGGTCATACGGGGCTTTGCTCCGACGACCGACATCGTGACCAATCCGAACATGCTGTATTTGGCGCTCGGCATTATTGGCGCAACAGTGATGCCGCATAACCTTTATCTGCATTCCGGCATCGTCCAGACCCGCGCCTACGGGACAAGCCTTCCGGAAAAGCGCGAGGCGATAAAATACGCCACGATTGATTCAACGCTTGCGCTGATGTTTGCCCTGACAATCAATGCGGCAATCCTGATTTTGGCTGCGGCGACATTTCACAAAAATGGCCTGACTGATGTGGCGGAACTTGGAAAGGCGCATGAGTTGCTGCGCCCGTTGCTCGGTGCATCAATCGCGCCAAGCCTGTTCGGTATCGCGCTTTTGGCTTGCGGTTTGAATTCGACGGTAACGGCAACAATGGCCGGTCAGATCGTGATGGAGGGCTTTATCCAGATCAGGCTGAGCGCCTGGGCACGGCGGCTTTTTACCCGTGTGATAGCCATCCTGCCGGCGATCGTCGTGACGTTGATTTATGGTGAGAGCTATACCGCAAAATTGCTAATTCTAAGCCAGGTCGTGCTGTCACTTCAGTTGCCGTTTGCGATTGTGCCGCTGGTGCATCTGACGGCATCGCGCAAGCACATGGGGGCGCTGGCGGCACCAGTCTGGTTGACGGTGCTGGCCTCATTTATCGCACTGATCATCATCACATTGAACATCAAGCTGCTTTTCGATGTGGCCAGTCAATACATGCTCAGCTAATCAGTCGGCCAAATCGAGCGTCATCGCGTAAAGATTGGTGCAGCGCGCACCAGAGCGGCAATAGGCAAAAACAGGCTTTGGCAGCTCGGCCAAGGCAGCCTTCATGTCTCGTACGTTGTCGATGGTAATCGCGCCAGAAACGACTGGAATATTGCGGATCGGCACACCAGCCTGCAATGCAGCTGTTTCAATGAGGGAATAAGGCGTCTGATCGGCACTCTCTCCATCAGGGCGATTACAAATGATGCTTTTGTAACCAGCAGCGATAATCTCGGGAATATCTTGTGGCTGAATTTGAGGAGACACCGTAACGGTTTCATCCAACGTATTGTAGATCATCGGCCAATTCCTTTTGATGGGCGTGTTAGAGATTGTTATCAGGACACGAAATGACATTCAAACCCGGCAAAAGCTAATTTCAGCTTCTGCAAACATCCTGTGCCGGATTGGATCAACTGTGAACACAGGCGCCGAATATTCAAAAAAACACTGAAAATACTGATTCCAGCATGGTTGACTGTGATTCGAGCGATTCGTAGTTTGGCCACAATCACGTGGGGAACTGATTCGCTGGGTAGCTAATGGTGCGCGGGCACCAAATACAACTTCCAGCAATCTCCGTGATAGGGGTTTCGTGTCCGCCAGCGTAATTGGCTTTGCGTAAAAATTGTCTGCGTTGCTTAACCGGGATGATCGACGGGTAAGCAAGGATTCTGTTGGGGGCTATTTGTCTAAGTTTCTTGAAAAGGCAGGCAGACAATCGCTGGTTATTAGCGCGATGGCTGCGCTTTGCCTTTTTTCAGCCCCGAAATCCGCAGTATCGCAACAACATGCCCTCGTTGCAGACCAGATAACGTCGTCAAATCTAGTAAAGGCAAATTCTGTTGTCATTATTGATCCTGCTATCAGTAATATAGATTCAATTGTTTCGGCCTTGATTAATTCTGGACAGAATTTTCATCTTTTGTCTGGCAAAAAAGATCCAATTTCTGAAATTGCTGATTTCGTCGAGGCAACCGGAAATGTCGGTGACGTGCACGTGCTTTCGCACGGAAGTCGCGGCGCTTTGATTTTTGGCGGAAAAATATTTGCTTCCAGCGACCTGGAAAATCACGCCTTTGATTTGGCGCGCCTCGGTCATGCCATGAAATCAGGCGGTGATATCCTTCTTTATGGTTGCGCAGTTGGTGGCAGTGAAGAGGGCGGGTTCCTTAAAAGATTTGCGACATTGACGGCCCGCGATGTTGCCGCATCGGTAAATTCGACTGGCACGTCGGCGATGGGTGGCGATTGGAAACTCGAAGCATCAGCCGGCTCTATCGAAGTCGCATCTTTGAGTTTCCCCCAGTGGCCCGGACTGCTGGTTTACGCAACATCTACATTGGATTGGACGACTGCTGCGGCATTGACGCTCGGTACAACGTCGAGTTTTACTTACAATGGCTCTGCGACCGCGCTGCAATTCACGATCGCTGGCAGTGGGTCGATCATCAACGACTACACAGCAAGCTTCACTGGCGGTTCGGGTGATCAAACCACGCTGATGCAGCCTGCTTCGACGAGTGTTACCACCGGCCAGACCGTCACCATGCTGTTCAATGCGTCCGGATTTGCAGATGGCATCCAGACCGTCACGTTTGATTTGCGAAATGTAGATGCCTCTGCAGGCGGCTGGGATGACCGGTTGCTGATCACCGCATTTGACACGAACAATGTCCAGCTTGCAGGCAGCAACATAACCGCGACACCGCGCCAAACACTTGGCCAAACCTATTCGGTTACAACTCTTGGCAGCGGTGTCCAGCTTGATGGCAATATTGACGGGACGGCAGGCGATAACAGCCCGCAGGACAGCGTCGGGCTTTCAATTACGTCAACAACAGGCGCACGTATCGGACGTGTTGTGGTGCTTTATACGAGTGGCACAGCGGGAACTTCGACAGGCATCGTCGGCATAAGCGACATTGGCATGACCTACAATTTGCCGCCATCTGCCAAAAATGACACGATTGCCTTTTCGACAGCAACTTATACCGGAAACCTGTTTGCCAACAATGGTGCCGGTGTCGACAGCGACGGAAACGGCGACACTTTTTCGGTGACGGCAGTAAATGCCGCGACATTCAGTGTCGGCACGCCGATTGCAGTATCCGGCGGAACCGTAACAATCACCAATGCAACGACCGGTGCATTTGTGTTCTCGCCAAGTGCCGCATACGGCGGTTCGCAAACGTTCACCTATACGATTACCGATCAGTATGGCTTGACCAGCACCGCGACAGTTACGCTTACGAGTCCGGTTACCGCTACTGCCGATAACTTTTCTGCATCGCCAATCCCGGGCACCGGCGGGACGACGGCAACTGTCTACTCAAACGACGCTTTTCTTGGTTCTGCGGTGAGTTCAGCAAATGTCACGCCGACGCTTGTTTCGAACGGCGGACTGACAGGGGCCGTTTTGAACTCTGACGGAACAATTACGGTCCCGCCAAATACGGCGGCTGCGACTTACACAATTCAATACAAGATATGTCACATAAATTTGGCAGCCAATTGCGCCAGCACCACGGCGACTGTCGTCGTCAACACTGCAGCCGGAATTTCAGTGACCAAGACGCAATCAAGCGGACCAAATCCAATCACCGCATCTGGTCAGATTATTGGCTATTCGATTTCCATCCGCAACACCGGCAATGTGACGCTCAACGGATTGACCATAAGCGATTCACTGACATTGGGAGCTGCTGCCCGGACGCTGACTTCCGGCCCGGTCTTTGCCTCGGGTGACACCAATTCTGATGGGCAGATCGGCGTCACTGAAACTTGGGTTTACAATGCAAGTTACACCGTGACCCAAGTGGATTTGGATGCGGGTGGCACATTTTCGAATACTGCGACCTATGACACAGCGCAAACCACGCCATTGGCATCGGCTGCAGTTACGACACCGATCACACGAACTCCAAATCTGTCGATCGTGA
>JANMEX010000132.1:0-5136 GCA_031377485.1 Phyllobacteriaceae bacterium | reverse complement strand
CACCAATCGCGGCAAGTCGGTTCCCGATACCAAGATCGATTGATCTTTCTGCTTGCACGAAGCAACAGACGCCGGCCCGAAAGGGTCGGCGTCTTCGTTTCGGCAAGATTCCGCGACAAGAATCCGCGAATCGACTAGGTTTGTCTGATGGTCTTCGGCTTTCTCCGCAACGCATTGAAAAAAGAACCGCTGAAAAGCTTTGAGCGTGAGCACAAGGTTGGCGAGCGGTCGCTGACTTTGCGGGTCACCGAAAGCGCCCGCGCCTCGCGCCTGACACTGCGCATCGAAACCGGTGGCCGGGCCCTGAAAATGACCGTTCCGCCGGGAATGCCACCGCGCGAAGTGGAGAGCTTCCTTTTCCGCCACCAAGGTTGGCTGGAGGCGAAACTTGCCAAATATCCCGACAAGCCGAAACTGCGCCCCGGCGTCAAGCTGCCGTTGCGCGGTGTTCCTCATCTCATTGTCCACGAACCCGCCAAGCGCGGCTCGGTCGAACAGGCGTCTGACGAGGATGGCCCCTATCTCATGGTCCACGGCGAGCGTGCGCATCTTGGCCGCAGGCTCCAGGATTTTCTGAAAAAGCAGGCCAAAAACGACATTGAACAGATGGCGCTGCAAATGGCGCTCAAATGCGGCAAAAAGGTCAAGTCCATCCGCTACAAGGACACCAAAAGCCGCTGGGGTTCCTGCACCTCGGACGGCAGCCTCGCCTTCTCCTGGCGCATTATGATGGCGCCCAGACCTGTGATCGCCTACCTCGTTGCCCATGAAGTTGCGCATCTCACGGAAATGAACCACGGCCCGAAATTCTGGAAACTGTGCAAGGAACTTTGCCAAGAGGCAGGGTTTGAGATGGACAAGCCAAAGGCTTGGTTGAAGCGGAATGGACCTGCGCTGCAGGCGATCGAGTTTTAGGATTATGTTGCAGGTAAAATAAAATCAGTATATTCTTTCTAAGGAAAGGTCTTGCCGTGTCTGCAGTTCTCAAGCCAACCGTAATCCCGACCGCCGAAGGTGCAGTTCTTACCAAGGCGACACTGCGCGCTGCCGAGCGGCTCGGCGTTGCGGCCAATGCGCTGTCTGGCATCATCGGCTTGTCGGAGGCCTCGCTGTCGCGGATGCGGTCGGGGCGGTATCAGCTGGAGCCCGGCTCCAAGCCGTTTGAGATCGCGCTGTTGTTTGTCCGCCTGTTCCGCTCTTTGGATGCAATCGTCGGCGGCGACGACAAGGTGGCAAGTGCATGGCTGCAAAATGACAATCGCAAACTTGGCGGTGCGCCGGCGCAGAAAATCCGCTCGATTGCCGGCCTCGTCGATGTACTTGCCTATTTGGACGCAAGGCGCGCGCTTGTCTGACGCGCTTCTGACGGTTCCGTACAAAGGTGATGTCTGGCGGCTGGTCGAGGCGCAGCACCGCGTTTCAACTTTGAAGCTGGTCGATTCGCTTGACGAGCAAGCAGTGCTCGAAAAGCTGCTGGACGAAACCAAACCATCTTTGCCGCCCGAATGCGAAGGCCTCGACTATCTCCTGGCTGCGCCATTTCGTTACGCGCCCTATCCCAACGGTTCCCGCTTCCGCCGTGCCGGAAAAACCGAAGGCGTGTTCTACGCTTCCGAAAGGGTCGAAACCGCTGTCGCAGAACTTTCCTTTTACCGTCTGCTGTTCTTCGCAGAATCGCCCGGCACACCGTTCCCGGATGCCCCGACAGATTTCAGCGCTTTTTTAGTTTCGGTTAAAACGCCCGCAATGGTCGACCTGTCACACACTGCTTTTCCCGATCCGGCGTTATCGGACTTCATCAACTACGAGGCTTGCCAAAACTTTGCCGACCGAGCCCGACGCATCCATGCCGGTGCCATTCGATACATATCGGTGCGTGATCCGCGCAAAGGATTGAATGTCGCCATTCTCACACCCCGCGCCTTTGCCGCCAAGCAGCCGAAAACATGGCAGACATGGCGCATCAAGGTGGGGCCGTACGGCGTCTCGGCACTGTGTGATTTCCCCCAAGCACGCATCTCCTACGATCAAGCCACTTTTGCGGCAGATCCTCGCATGACTGATTTTCGCTGGCAGCGCTGATTTGGCTCGACTCGCAGGGATCAGCGCACTATTTCCAGACTTATGACCCCGATGATCAAAATCTGCGGCCTCTCGACGCCGGAAACCGTTCGCACTGCGCTCGAAAACGGCGCGGACATGATCGGGTTCATTTTCTTTGCCAAAAGCCCGCGCAATGTTTCGGTCGAAGAGGCAGCGGGATTGCGCAAGCTGGCGGTTGGCAAGGCCGACGCTGTTGCCGTCTCCGTCGATGCCGATGACGGGTTTCTCGACCTCATTGTTTCCGGCATCAAGCCTGACTGGCTGCAACTGCACGGCCACGAAACGCCGGAACGGGTCGCGCAAGTCAAGACACGCTATGGCTTGCCGGTCATGAAGGCGTTTTCGATCCGTGAAGCTGCCGATCTTGACGCACTCACACCCTATCAGGGCATCGCGGACCGGTTCCTGTTCGACGCCAAAGCGCCCAAGGGTTCGCAGCTTCCGGGTGGCAACGGCGTTTCGTTTGACTGGAAGCTGCTCGCCGCGCTTGACCCGGGGCTCAATTACATGCTTTCCGGTGGGCTGAATGCAGGCAACGTCGGCGAAGCTTTGGCACTTACAAATGCGCCGGGTCTCGACATTTCGTCCGGTGTCGAAAGCGCTCCGGGCGTCAAGGACAGTGGCCTCATCAATGATTTTTTTGCCGCAGTGAAAAATGCGCGGCTGGGAGCAACAAAGTGAATAAGCCCGCAGAACCAAATTCTTTCCGCACTGGTCCGGACGATCAGGGAATGTTCGGCATTTTCGGTGGCCGTTTCGTCGCCGAAACGCTGATGCCGCTGATCCTTGAATTGCAGCAGGCCTACACCGATGCCAAGGCTGATCCGGCGTTCAAGGCAGAACTTGAAAATCTCAATACCCATTACACGGGTCGCCCGTCGCCGCTGTATTTTGCCGAACGTCTGACGCAGCATTTGGGCGGTGCGAAGGTTTACTTCAAGCGCGATGAGCTGAACCACACCGGCAGCCACAAGATCAACAATTGCCTTGGCCAGATCCTTCTTGCCAAGCGCATGGGCAAAACCCGCATCATCGCAGAAACCGGTGCCGGCCAGCACGGCGTAGCCTCCGCGACCGTATCAGCCCGTTTTGGCCTGCCATGCCATGTTTACATGGGCGCAACCGACGTTGAGCGTCAGGCGCCGAACGTCTTTCGCATGAAGCTCCTGGGCGCCGAAGTGAACCCGGTGACCGCCGGCCACGGCACGCTGAAGGACGCGATGAACGAGGCGCTGCGTGACTGGGTCACCAACGTCGAAGACACCTATTACATGATCGGAACGGCTGCCGGTCCCCATCCCTATCCGGAAATGGTCCGCGACTTCCAGTCGGTGATTGGGCGCGAAACCAAGGAACAGATGATGCTTGCTGAAGGCCGTCTGCCGGACATGCTGATTGCAGCCGTTGGCGGCGGGTCAAACGCCATCGGCCTGTTTCACCCGTTCCTTGATGACAAATCAGTCAAAATTGTTGGCGTGGAAGCTGGCGGCAAGGGTTTGCAGGGCGACGAGCATTGCGCCTCTCTCACAGCCGGGTCGCCCGGCGTGCTGCATGGCAATCGCACCTATCTCTTGAGGACAGCGACGGCCAGATCAAGGAAGGGCACTCCATCTCCGCTGGCCTCGACTATCCCGGCATCGGCCCTGAACATTCCTGGCTGAAAGACACCGGCCGCTGCGAATATGTTCCGATCATGGACACCGAAGCGCTCGAAGCCTTCCAGCTTCTCACCCGCCTCGAAGGCATCATCCCTGCGCTCGAACCCAGCCACGCTCTTGCCGAAGTCATCAAGCGCGCGCCAAAGATGGGCAAGGACCAGATCATTGTGATGAACCTGTGCGGCCGCGGCGACAAGGATATCTTCACGGTCGGCAAGATTTTGGGGATGGGGCTTTAAGTCTTCATGACCACCATCATCTACCACAATCCATCTTGCGGCACCTCTCGCAATGCATTGGCGATGATCAAAGCTGCCGGGATTGAACCGGTGGTGATCGAATATCTGAAAACGCCGCCTTCGCGGGAGACTTTGATGTCCATCGTCAAAGCGACAGGCGGGTCCGTTCGGTCATTGCTGCGCGAAAAGGGCACGCCGTTTGACGAACTCGGGCTCGACGATCTGAAATGGACCGATGACGAACTGCTCGACTTTATCCAAACGCACCCCATCCTCCTCAATCGGCCTATCGTGGTGACGGAAAATGGCACGGCGCTGTGCCGCCCGTCCGAAAAAGTACTCGACCTTTTGCCGGATGGCGCTATTACCGAATTCACCAAGGAAGACGGCGAGACCGTCAAGGTTCAGAAGAAAGCCTGACTTTATGACCACTCGCATTGACACCAAATTCGCCGCATTGAAAGCGGCCAATCGTCCCGGCCTTGTTACCTATTTCATGGGCGGCGATCCAGATTATGATACCGCGCTGGCCATCATGAAGGCGCTGCCGGGGGCAGGCTCGGATGTGATCGAGCTTGGCATGCCCTTTTCCGATCCAATGGCCGATGGTCCGGCCATTCAGGCGGCGGGGCTGCGCGCACTCAAGGGCGGACAGACGCTGAAGAAGACGCTGCAGATGGCGGCAGACTTCCGCAAAGGCGACAATGAAACGCCGATCGTGATGATGGGCTATTACAATCCGATCTACATCTACGGTGTCGAGCGCTTTTTGGTGGACGCCAAGGCGTCCGGCGTTGACGGTCTGATTGTTGTCGACCTGCCACCGGAAATGGACGAGGAACTGTGCATTCCGGCACTGAAGGCGGGCTTGAATTTCATTCGCCTCGCAACACCCACCACCGACGATAAGCGGCTGCCGACCGTGCTCAACAACACATCCGGCTTTGTCTATTATGTCTCGATGACCGGCATTACCGGCTCGGCGCTCACCGACACAAGCAAGGTCGCCGCCGCAGTCAAGCGCATCAAGGGGCATACCAATTTGCCGATTGCGGTCGGCTTCGGCGTCAAGACGGCGGAACAGGCCAAAATCATTGGGCAATCCGCCGATGCCGTGGTTGTCGGTTCGGCCATCG
>JANMEX010000093.1:0-4081 GCA_031377485.1 Phyllobacteriaceae bacterium | reverse complement strand
GAATGGCCGCAACGGCAGGCACCAGGTACTTGGCTTCCCGCTCAGCTCCATTGCCGGTGACCAAGGGCAGCCCGGCATAATTCTGATGCGCGAACGGCACAATCACATGGCCATCTTCTTCGATCAGGGACAACTCTTCATCATGCTGCCAGATTGCGAAGGGCTTGCGTTCGACGATCTTGATTGAAAGTCCGCTCGGATAAAGTTTGCTGACCTCGGCACTCGCCACCCAGGGGAGCGCCACAAGCCTTTCACGCGCCGCGTGAGTGCTGAACCCAATCAACGAGGAATTGCCGTTAAGTTCGAGCGCGCCAAGCACGTCGATTTCCGACGTCTCTTTGCGACCAGACATGTTCACGTCGCTGATGCCAAAGCCGATATGCGCCGTCGCCGCCTGCAACACGGAGCTCGATTGTCCGCTGACAGTGGTTCCATAAACACCGGTCGCCAACAGGAACAGGAATGCCGAGAGCGTGCCGGTATGGCGCGCAAATGTCACCTGCCCTGACGCGAGCCGTGCGAGTGAACGGACAGGTTTGCGCAAGAATTTAGGCAATGTACGGTCGCCAAGCATTCCGGCATCTGCCGCAGCCTGTCTTCTGTTTGACCCTTTGCCCGCTAGCGCAAACAAGACGCGTCCTCCACCATCCAACTTAAAAGCTCGCCGAACGTATGTCCGGCGGCAGCAGCAATTTCGGGCACCAATGATGTGGGAGTCATCCCCGGCTGCGTGTTCACTTCCAGCCAGATAATTTCGCCATCTGTGGAGAAACGATCATCATACCGAAAGTCAGAACGGCTGACGCCGCGACAACCCAAAGCTTGGTGCGCCTTGAGTGCCATCATTTGTATTTTTTGGTAAATTTTTGGTGAAAGATTTGCAGGGCATTCGTGTTTTGATCCCCCCGCGACGTATTTAGAATCATAATCATAGAAAGAATGTCCCTGCGGGATGATTTCCGTCACCCCTAGCGCAACGTCACCCATCACAGCGCACGTAAATTCGCGTCCATGGATGAAACGCTCGACCATCACTGTGTCGCCGTACTTCCACTCTTTCGATCCGATCACCTGAGGCGGATGCGTCTGATCCTCCTTGACGATCACCACGCCGAAGCTCGACCCCTCGTTCACCGGCTTGACCACATAGGGCGGTTTCATCGGATGCTCATTGCCGATGGCAAACCGGCTCATGACTTTGGATTCGGCCACAGGGATATGCACTGTCTTGGCAATCTTCTTCGACATCTCCTTGTTCATCGCCAGCGCCGACGACATCACGCCGGAGTGCGTGTAAGGAATGGCCAAATATTCAAGAATGCCCTGAATGGTGCCATCTTCGCCGAACGGCCCGTGCAGCGCGTTGAACGCGACATCCGGTTTCAACTCGGTCAGAACGGTCGCAACATCGCGCCCGACATCCACCCGAGTAACCGTGTAGCCCTCAGCCTCCAGCGCATCGGCGCAAGCGTTACCCGATGAAAGGCTGACCGGCCGCTCCGAGGAAAATCCGCCCATGAGCACGGCCACATGTTTCTTGGTCATTGAATGCAATCCCACTCTCGCGCCCCCACACGAATCCGGATTGAGTCCGAGTCTGCCCCGGCCCAAACCGTGGATGAAAACGCAATACGCGCCGACTCAATTTACGGAAACGCTTCTGGTTGCACAGAATCAGAGAGTTGATTCGCTGGCAAGGGGGATGGGTTTGGTTTCGCGATTCGAAGCCTGCAACAGCTCAAGTTGATTTTGAAAGCGACCAGGTTTCGACAGGCGCAATGCACAAAAAACTACAACAACTGCCCCAAAAATTCCTGCACCGCATGTCCCGGCCGGAACGCGCCAATCCGCTTGATTTCCCAATCCAGCTTGATCCCTGATGTCTCCAGAACCCGCGCGCGCACGGTTTCGCCCAGATACTCGAGATCATAGCCGTGCGCCGTGCCGGTGTTGATCATGAAGTTGCAGTGCATCGGCGACATTTGCGCGCCGCCGATCATCAGCCCTCGGCAACCTGCATTGTCGATCAGCTTCCAGGCGGATTTGTCGGGCGGGTTCTTGAACGTCGAGCCACCGGTTTTTTCACGGATTGGCTGAACCGTCTCGCGGTGGTTCTGCACCTCATCCATTTTGGCGCGGATTTCAGCTTTGTCAGCCGGGAATCCCTCAAACAATGCAGAAGTGAAAATCAAATCCTTCGGTGCCGATGAATTGCGGTAGGCATAGCCCATGTCGGCATTGCTCATGACATGCAGATTGCCTTTGCGGTCGATGCCGCGAACTTCAACCACGCGCTCGCGCGTTTCCACACCATTGGCACCAGCGTTCATGCGCAGCGCGCCACCGATGCCGCCTGGAATGCCGTGGTAAAAATGAAAGCCACCAAGCCCAAGTTCCAACGCCAGCGCCGCCACGCGTTTGTCCGGCGTCATAGCGCCCGCGCGGATTATCGTATCCCCCGCCTGCACCGCCTCGCCAAAACCTTTTGCCGAAAGACGCACAACAAAGCCTGAAATTCCGCCGTCGCGCACCAGAAGGTTCGAGCCGATGCCAACCGGCATCACAGGAATTTCCTCTGGCACTGCAGCCATGAACGCAGCCAGATCCTCTTCGTCCGCTGGCTGGAACATGACCTCCGCAGGCCCGCCCGCACGGAACCATGTGACCTTGTCCATCTCGGCATTGGGCGTCAAACGACCGCGCAAGCCTTCCAGCCTGGAGCCAAGTTTCTTTATAAGGGCTTCACCGTCCATATTTGGACTTTCTCACTTGTTTTTCGCCTTTCTAAAAATTCATTGTGGGGAGTCAAATGGAGTGGTTTTCCGGGAACCGGAGCGGGGCGTACTTTGAGTACGTGTGCACCGGAAGCGCAGGAAAACCGCGCCAGTTGGCCGCCACAGCGGATTTCAGCCGAGCGCATTGAGCTCTTTTGGCAGGGCATACGCCCACTGCGTAATATTCCCGGCCCCGAGGCAAATCACATAATCGCCCGGCTTGGCAAGCGAGCGGATCAATCCCGCAAGTTCCGGCGCGCCGTTGATGTGCCGCGCGTCGCGGTGGCCACCAGAACGGATGAGATCAACCAGCGTTTCGGAGTTCACACCGGCTATCGGCTCTTCGCCGGCCGCGTAGACCGGCGCCATGATCACTGTATCGGCATCATTGAAACACGCCGCAAAATCATCAAACAGGCTGGCAAGCCGCGTATAGCGGTGTGGCTGCACCACGGCGATAACCCGGCCCTTGGCCGAATCACGCGCCGCCTTCAAGACTGCCTTGATCTCAACTGGATGGTGTCCATAATCGTCGAATATTTCGACGCCGTTCCAAGATCCCGTGTGAGTAAAGCGCCGCTTGACACCGCCAAAGCCCATGAGGCCTTTTTTGATCGCCTCACCTTCAATGCCAAGCTCGTGCGCCACAGAAATCGCCGCGGTTGCATTTGACACATTGTGTCGCCCCGGCATCGGCAGGCGAAGACCGGTCAGTTCGGTCAATTTGCCCGTCTTGCGGTCGCGGATCGTTATATCAAAATTCGTGCCCGGGCCATCAACCACGCAATTGTGGAATCTCACATCAGCCTGTGGGTTTTCACCGTAAGTGATGACACGCCGGTCCTCGATACGCGACACCAGCGCCTGCACTTCCGGATGGTCAAGGCACATCACGCCAAAGCCATAAAACGGCACATTCTCGACAAATTGCCGGAATGCCTCGCGCACTTTGTCGAACGTGCCGTAGTGATCAAGATGCTCCGGATCAATATTGGTGATCACCGCAACATCCGCCGGCAGCTTCAGGAACGTGCCGTCGCTCTCATCTGCTTCCACAACCATCCAGTCGCCGCCGCCCATTCGAGCATTGGTGCCATAGGCGTTGATGATGCCTCCGTTGATCACGGTCGGGTCCATCCCGCCCGCATCCAGGAGCGCCGCAACCATCGAGGTCGTGGTCGTCTTGCCATGGGTGCCGCCAATGGCCACGGCCTGACGGAAGCGCATCAGTTCAGCCAGCATCTCTGCGCGCCGCACGATCGGCAGCTGCCGCTCGCGCGCGGCCATGAGCTCCGGGTTGCTTTTCT
>JANMEX010000068.1:0-3441 GCA_031377485.1 Phyllobacteriaceae bacterium | reverse complement strand
GTCGATGGCCTGTTCGCCATGTTTTATGCTGCAATCGACTTTTAGGGACCGGATGCAATGCTCACTCAAATGCTGAAAGCGTCCAAATGAATCCCGAAAAGGAAAACTTTGAATTCATCCTGACAGCCAGAGATGTCTGCGTCGGTTTCAGCGATGAATTGGTGCTTGACGGACTTTCGCTCGACGTGAAAAAGGGTGAAATCCTCGGCTTTGTCGGCGCGTCCGGTGCCGGGAAATCTGTGTTGCTGCGCACCATTTTGGGGCTGAATACCAAAAAGTCGGGCGTCATAACCATGTTTGGACAAGACCTCGACAAGGTGACGGAGGCCCAAAAGATTGCTTCAGACATGCGTGTCGGCGTCCTTTTCCAGCACGGCGCGTTGTTTTCGGCGCAAACGGTGGCCGAAAACATCATGGTCCCGATGCGCGAATATCTGGACCTGTCTCCATCCCTGATGCGCGAACTGGCCCAGTTGAAAATATCGCTGGTCGGCCTGCCACCAGACGCGGCCGAAAAGTTCCCGTCAGAGCTTTCAGGTGGCATGATCAAACGCGCCGCCCTTGCTCGCGCATTGGCCCTGGATCCGGACATCGTCTTTCTTGACGAGCCAACATCAGGGCTTGATCCAATCGGTGCGGCAGCTTTCGATGAATTGATTTCAAATATGCGCGACACGCTCGGATTGACTGTTTATATGGTAACTCACGATCTCGACAGCCTGTTTTCCGTTTGCGACCGGATTGCCGTGCTGGGAGACAAGAAAGTCATTGTTGAAGGCACCATCGACGACATGCTCGCCTCCGAACTCCCCTGGGTGAAACTTTATTTCCGAGGACCGCGCGCCCGTCTTGCCGCCGGTGCAAAAAGCAGGCGGGTCTGATCCATGGAAACGCGTGCAAACTACATTCTCGTCGGTATCGTCACGCTCAGCGTGCTTCTGGCATCGTTCGGATTTGTCTATTGGATCGCAAGGTTTGGTGAAACCAAAAACAGCGTCCCGCTTGAAGTCCGGATTCCCGGATCGGTAACCGGATTGTCCGTTGGCAGTCAGGTGTTGTTCAACGGCATCAAGGTAGGCGACGTTCGCAAACTGATCATTGACGCCAAGAATCCAAAGGGCGTGGTGGCGATTACCGAAGTTGGCCTAGATACACCCGTAACGAGCGCAACAATCGCGACACTCGGATTTCAAGGCCTGACCGGTCAAGCCTATATCGAATTGAAGGGTGGCGATCCCAACAGTGAAAACATTCTGGCCAAAGCACAGGAAACAGGCGAAATGCCGTTTGTCGAGGCTGACCCGGGTGCAGTGAACAATTTGATCGACCAGGCGCAAAGCATCGCGAAAAACGCCGACAAAGTGCTGGCCGGTCTACAAAAATTCGTCGACGACAATCAAAAGCCGCTGACCGAGACGATCAGCAACGCCAATAAATTTTCAGGTGCACTGGCCCGAAATTCCGACCAGATTGACGAGTTTCTCGCGAGCGTCGGTGATCTTGCTAAAACCTTGCAAGGCGTCTCCGGCCGGTTGGATACCACGCTCGCCTCAGCCGAAGATCTGTTGAAAAGCGTCGACAAGCAAAAAATTGATCGGATATTGGCCAACGCCGACAAGATATCCAGTGATCTGGCTGCATCCAGCGGTGAAATCAAAAAGGTCGTGGATTCAGCTGATATTGCGATCAAAAACGTGAGTGAACTTGCTGCAAAAGCGACCAAGAGCCTTGACGGAGTGGATAAAATCCTTGCTGCCGCCGATGTGGAGAAGGTCAAGTCCGCAGTAGCCAATATCGAAGCAGCCTCTAAAAAGGCGAATGCCGTGATGGATGATGTCGCCAAGGTCACGTTGAAAATCGGCAATCGCGCCGAAGATATTGATCAGATTGTGCTGAATACAAAAGATCTGACCGGCAAGTTGAACCAAACCGCCGTCCGGCTGGATGGCGTGCTTGAAAAGGTTTCCGCCTTTCTGGGTTCGACAGAAGGGCAGGGTCCCGGTTTGGTTGCCGAAGCAAAATCAACCCTTGCCGCGTTTCGCAAGGTTGCCGATACCCTCAACGCAAGAGTTGGCGAAATCGCAGATGGACTGGCCAAATTCTCGGGACGCGGCCTGAGCAATGTCGATGCATTGGTGCAAGATACGCGGCGTTCGGTCACGCGTATCGAGCAATCCATCTCTGAAATCGAGAAAAACCCCAATCGCCTGATTTTCGGTGGGCAAGGGTCCGTGCCGCGTGTTGATGGCCGTAACCGGCGTTGACTTGGTCAGGTGATATCTGCATGAACAAATTAATTCAAAATCTGGTGGCAAATTTGTTGGGCATTCCGTTTGAAAATATCGGCATGAGGGCACTGCGGCTTTTGGCGGCAGCGATCCTGATGACCGGCGCCCTGACCGCCTGTAGCAGCATTGGTGGCTCGAACAAGGCGCTCGACACTTTTGATCTTGCGGTCCCATCTGTGGAAAAGGCCGGCAAACGCAAAGTCAATGTGCAGATATTGATAGGCGAACCACAAGCGTTGAAAATTCTGGACAGCGAAAGCATCGTTATCCGCAACGGCCCATCATCCGTCGCCTATTTGGGCGGAGCTCAATGGAGCGACAGGTTGCCAAAGATCGTGCAAGCGCGATTGGTGCAAGCGTTTGAAAACTCAAACCGTTTTGGCGGTGTTGGCAGACCCGGCGAGGGTTTGGCTATCAATTATCAGGTAATCACTGACATTCGTTCATTTGAAATTGACCAATCTGACGGAAACCGGGCCGTGGTGGAAATTTCCACGAAACTTTTGGATGATAAAAACGGCGAAGTTGCCGCATCAAAACTGTTCACGGCGACCGTGTCCGCGCCGTCTGGAAGTGGCGCATTTGTTAACGCTCTTGATGCGGCCTTTAACAAGGTAGCGGGTGAAATAGTCGCTTGGACCGCCTCAAATATCTGATTTGAATCGGGGAAAACATGTGCCGGCATGGCTCATGCTTTGCCTTTCGGTGCCTTGAAGTGTTAACCTTATATTTAAACTTTTAAGCATCCGGATGATTTTTGGTTTAATTCCGCGACCAGACCGGTAGAATAGGCTCGCGGGAATGGCGACTGCCGCCAAATGGCGGTGGACAATCGGCAGAATTGGCAGAAGCAGACGACATGGCACGCAAACCGAACACTGAAAAGCTCAGCAAGGACATGGAATCGGCGCTTGAACAGGCGCTCGATCTTGATCTGGCCGAGCATGCCTCAATGGATGATTTCGCTATCGATTTGTCCCTTGACGATCTGGAAACCCAAATCACGCAAGCAGCCACCGAATTGAAGGCGGCTGATACTGTTGCAGTAGTCAACAAAAATGGCGCATCTACGCAGCCCAAGGAATTAGAAGCCGTTTTAAAAACGCCGGAAAATCAGCTGAACCCGGTTTATGCAAATGCCGAGAAAAAGCCT
>JANMEX010000054.1:0-4083 GCA_031377485.1 Phyllobacteriaceae bacterium | reverse complement strand
CCGATGGTCAGTGAGGTTGCGCCGCCAAGACCGATGATCGACAGAAGACCCGTCACGATCAGGCCCTTGTAGAGCGCGCCCATGATGTTGTTCGATGCGCCGAGCTTGACGAAATAGGTGCCGGCAATCGAGGTCAGGATGGAAGCGCCGCAGATAACCAGCGGATAAGTGATGACCGCATCAAGGTTTGCAGCGCCGGTGAAGAAGATCGCGGCCAGAACCATGGTGGCGACGATTGACACCGCGTAGGTTTCAAACAGATCGGCAGCCATGCCGGCACAGTCACCGACGTTGTCGCCGACGTTGTCAGCAATGGTGGCCGGGTTGCGTGGGTCATCTTCAGGGATACCGGCTTCCACCTTGCCGACCAGATCGCCGCCGACGTCTGCGCCCTTGGTGAAAATGCCGCCGCCGAGACGCGCGAAGATCGAAATCAGTGAAGCGCCGAAGCCGAGCGAGACCAGTGCGTCGATGACTTCGCGGTCATCAGCCCAATGCTCGAGCGGGCCGGTCAACACCCAGAAATAACCGGCAACGCCAAGCAGCGCCAAGCCAGCCACCAGCATGCCGGTGATTGCACCGGATTTGAAAGCGATATCGAGACCACCAGCCAGCGACTTTGACGCAGCTTGCGCGGTGCGCACGTTGGCGCGGACCGAGACATGCATGCCGATAAATCCGGCAAGGCCGGACAGCACTGCGCCAATCAGAAAGCCGATTGCCGCCGTAAGTGACAAAAGCCACCAGGCAAGAAGGAGAACCACCACGCCGACAATGGCGATGGTCGTGTATTGGCGGGCAAGATAGGCCTGCGCGCCTTCGCGGATGTTGCCCGCAATTTCCTGCATGCGTGCGCTGCCCTGATCGGCCGAAAGAACCGAACGCGTCGTAATGACGGCATAAAGGACAGAAAGCAGGCCGCAGATGATGACAAACAGAATGGGTGTCATGGCCAATTTCCTCGTTGAGCCCGGAAATCCCCTCCCCAGGCAGTTGATGTGCGTGCGATTCGCGCCAAGGCGCGCGCCGTCAACGTCGGGGCCGTGTATGCTGAATGGTGCGGGAAAGGTCAAGGCAACGCCCGGGTTTTGACACAATCTAAACCAGTTGTGCCGACGCGATGGATTGCCGGACTTTTTCGAGACGCGCCATCGTCAGCCGGTCAACCGGGCGATTTTGCGGCTGGTATCATCAGCCTCATCACGCAGCCAACCAATGAATCGTTGGATTTGCGGGCGACCAAAAGAGTCCGGCCTCGTTCTCAACCGGTATGGATACGGCGCGGCAAGGTGTTCCGATTTTGGAAACGGCAGTTCAATTGATCCGACCTCAAGGTCGTGCAAGAGCAAAGACAGGCTGCAAACCAGAAATCCGACATTCTGCCGCACGGCTTCAAGCGCCAGTCTTGTATTCGGGTAACGCACCCCTCTGTCGGGGCCCTTCTTGCGGTGGCCAAATGCCTCAAACCATTCCACCCATCCCGGAAGATCACTGCCCTCGTAATGCGAATTCAGATGCAGAAGCGGCATCCCCTCCATCTGTTGTTCGGAATCGTTGCCTGCAATACGGCGCATGTTGTCAGGACCGGTGACGGGGATGAGAACGTCTGTGTACAATGGTTCGCCGGGCTCCTCGCCACAGAGAATCCGCAGATCTGGCGTGCCTATCCTCAAGGGGACATCGCCCGCACCATTTATGCAGAACAGAATGTTAGGGTGGACGCTGCGAAAATCCGGAAGTCGCGGTAGCAGCCAGAGTTCCGCCCAATCAGGATCAGCGACAATGTGAATCTCGCTTATACGCTGAAAATCGAGCGTCTCCGTCACGCGATTCAAAGCATCGAATGCCTGGCGTAAATCCGGCAGGGCGCGGTCAAGTTCCGGCGTGGGTATAAGACCCGAGCGGCCGCGAAGCAAAAGATCGGTGCCCAAATAATCTTCAAGGGCACGAATGCGCTGCCCGACTGCAGCGGGAGTGATGCCCAAGCGGTCAGACGCCGCTTTCAGCGAGCCTTCCCGGATGGCCATGTCCAAGGCTTGCAAAGACTTAAGGTGCGTTGTCCCAGTCATTTGATAAAGATTATCTTTATTCACCAAAATATCAAGCAACACTGCTAAAGCTAAACTTTATTTGGCTAAAGAAATTTAAGTTATGAATTCGACCACATACGGAGCAACATGTTTTTGCCACATCGGCGTCAACCTTAACGAAAAGGATTGAACGACATGAAACGCTATATGATTGAACGTGAAATTCCCGGTATCGGCGATTTTTCGGTCACCGAACTCTGCGGCGCGGCGCGGGCCTCGAACAAAGCTTTGGCAAGCATCGGGCCATCAATACAGTGGCAGCATTCCTATGTTGCCGGAGACAAGACTTTTTGTGTTTACCTTGCCGACAGCGAGGAACAGATCAAACAACATGCGAGCCTGAGCGGAATTCCCTTCGCTCGCATTACAGAAGTAGCCCAAATCATTGACCCGCTGACTGCAAACAACTGACAATTGACCTGTGCCGGAGCGGTCAGCCGCCCGCTTCGGCAACAGATATTTTCGGAGTTGAGAATATTGTCTGAGAAATAGCTTTTCTTTGAATTGTTCATAAAATGAGCACAAGGAACTCAAATCAAAACCTTGCGCTTGACGCACGAAAGCCAAAACAAAGCCAAAAGGCACACCCCGGTCACAGGCAGGATCATCAGGTTCAGTGCGTTCCAGCCCCAGACTAGGAATATCTTGCCCGACATAAGCGAAGCCAGTGCGACGGAGCCGAACAGGACGAAATCGTGGAAGGACTGGACCTTGCCCTTTTCCTCGGGCCGGTAACAGTCCGTTACCATCGCCGTCGCGCCAATGAAGGCGAAGTTCCAGCCGAGGCCGAGCAGCACGAGTGATGCCCAAAAATTCCACAGATGAATGCCGGATAGGGCTACGGCGGCGCATGCTATAAGAATGGTGAGCCCTGCCGCGACTATTCTTTCCTTGCCGAAGCGGGAAATCAGTGTGCCTGTGAAAAAGCTCGGGCCGAACATCGCAAGCACATGCCACTGGATGCCGAGCGTTGCTTCATTGGCAGTAAAGCCGCAGCCGACCATGGCGAGCGGCGCGCCGGTCATGACAAGGCTCATGAGAGCGTAGGAGCCCACCGCGCAAAACAGGGCGACGACGAATTTGGGCTGTCGGATGATATCTGGCAGCGGCCGTCCGGTCTGGTGACTGCCGTCATCATTCACCACGGGCTTTGAAGGCAGGTTTGTCGTCAGTTTTAGAGATATCAGGATCAGAAAGCCGGTCAGGCCAAAACCGATGATGGCGAAATAGGAACCTGCGAACTGGACTGGCAGGAACATGTCACGCGTGAAAATGACGGATTGAGGGCCGAGCACGGCAGAGATGATGCCGCCGCCCAGCACCCAGGATATCGCCTTGGCCTTGAAGGCATGCGGAGAATTGTCCGCTGCGGCAAAGCGGAACTGCTGCACAAAGCCACCGCCGTTGCCGATCACCAGTAGTGCGGCGACAAACATCCAGAACGAGCCTTGGAACAACGCGGCGGCGGCAAATGCGCCGCCGAGCGAAGTGACCAGCGAGCCAAACATGAACGCATATTTTTGGCCGATTCGGCGCGCCAGCCATCCGGCAGGCAATGCACCGAGCGCCACGCCGACACTGAAGGCAGTGACCGGCGCCGTCGCCAGCGACTTGTCAGGGCCGAGCAGATAGACGCCTGCAAGGGCGCCCATCGAGATGGAAACGGGTGCCGCCGAGCCTATGATCGCCTGAGCGGCGGCGAGCGTCAGCGCAGCGCGCTTGGCATCCGGCAGCGCCGCCACGGTCATTTTTTAGAGGCTTTTTTGTCAGGGTTTTCGGTACGGTTCTTCTTGGCCACGCGGTCAAGGACCGCGTTGACCAGCTTGGGCTCCTCGCCATCAAAGAAAGCCTTGGCGATATCGACATATTCCGAAACGATCACGGCGACCGGCACGTCGGCCTTGGCGGTCAGTTCATAGGCCCCTGCCCGCAGGATTGCCCGCAATGTGGTGTCAAGGCGCGACAGCGGCCAATCGTCGGTCAGAGCGTCATG
>JANMEX010000523.1:0-2842 GCA_031377485.1 Phyllobacteriaceae bacterium | reverse complement strand
GGCATCCAAAAGGAAGCGGCCCTTGCTGCAAAGCGATGCGTTGTTACAGTGGAAGAGGTGGTCGACAATTTCGATGACCTACACCCGAACCTCACCATTCTTCCCCATTTCATCCCTGATGCGATTGCCGTTGTGCCGGGTGGAGCGCATCCTTCCTATACCCACGGCTACTATGCGCGCGACAACGCGGCGTATCTTGAGTGGGACAAGATAGCCGCCGAGCGGACGAGCTTCCTTGCGTGGATGGAAACCAATGTGATGCAATCCGATGCTGGTGCATTCGCTTCGCGCGTTGCCGCACTGAGGATTGTGCGATGAGCGACTTCACCCCCAATGAAATGATGACCATAGCGGCCTCCCGCGCGCTCAAATCCAGCGATGTCTGCTTTGTCGGCATCGGCGCGCCATCTGCCGCCTGCAACGTCGCGCGCCTCACCCATGCGCCGGATATCACTCTGATCTATGAGAGCGGCACGCTTGGCACCGCGCCTGATGTCTTGCCATTGTCGATTGGCGATGGTGAACTTTGCGATACAGCGCTCACCACTGTCAGTGTCCCGGAGATGTTCCGCTATTGGCTGCAGGGCGGCCATGTCACCATCGGCTTTCTCGGCGCGGCGCAGTTGGACAAGTTCGGCAATATAAACACCACCGTGATCGGCGACTATGCCAAGCCGAAAACCCGGCTCCCTGGCGGCGGCGGAGCGCCGGAGATCGCTTCGTCAGCGCAAGAGATTTACATCACCATGGCGCAGTCCAAGCGCGGCATGGTCGAAACAATAGACTTCTTCACATCGTTCGGCCACGGGACAGGGGGCGACCATCGCCAACGTCTTGGCATGACAACCAAAGGCCCGACGCTCCTGATCACGGATCTGGCCATCTGGAGACCGGATCCGGTGACAAAAGAGTTCTTCGTCGTTTCACTGCATCCGGGGGTGACGCGCGAAGATGTGCAGGCCAGCTGCGGCTGGGTGGTCAAATTTGCTGAAGCGTTGGCCGTGACGCCTGCCCCGACAGCGCTGGAACTGACAACTTTAAGGGACTTGCAGGCCCGCACCAAGGCGGCCCACAGTGGTGCCAAGGAGAGGGCCGATGCCTGAGGCTTTCATCTGTGACTACATCCGCACGCCCATTGGCCGCTTTGGCGGTGCGCTCGCCTCTGTTCGCGCTGATGATCTCGGCGCGGTGCCGCTAAAGGCGCTGATGGCCCGTAATCCGTCGATGGATTTCGGCGCTGTCGATGATGTCATCTTCGGCTGTGCCAACCAAGCCGGTGAAGACAACCGCAATGTTGCGCGGATGAGCCTTTTGCTGGCTGGCCTTCCCAAGGAAGTGCCTGGCGCCACAATTAACCGCCTGTGCGGTTCGGGTATGAACGCGGTGATTGATGCGGCGCGTGCGATCAAGTCCGGCGAGGCGGAACTGATGATTGCGGGTGGCGTGGAGAGCATGAGCCGCGCGCCGTTTGTCATGCCGAAAGCAGAGGCTGCGTTTTCACGTGCCGCGGAAATATATGACACGACAATCGGCTGGCGCTTCGTCAATCCTTTGATGCGTGAAATGTACGGTGTCGATTCAATGCCGGAAACCGCCGAGAATGTCGCTGAGGATTTCAACATCAGCCGGACTGATCAAGATGCGTTTGCCGTGCGCAGTCAAAATGCTGCGTCAAGGGCGCAAGAGGACGGCCGGCTGGCGCTTGAAATCACGCCCGTATCGATTGCTCAGCGCAAAGGCGAAGCGATTGTCGTTGAGAAAGATGAGCATCCACGTGCGACTGGCGTCGAAGCGCTGGCAAAACTGAAAGCCCCTTTCCGCATCGGCGGGTCCGTGACGGCTGGCAATGCGTCGGGCGTCAATGATGGCGCTGCAGGCTTGATCATTGCGTCAGAGGCAGCGGCTAAGAAGCATGGGCTCATTCCAATCGCGCGCATTCTTGGCGGGGCTGCGATTGGTGTTGCGCCACGCATTATGGGGTTTGGTCCAGCCCCCGCCACCAAGAAACTGCTGTCACACCTAGGGTTGACCCTCGATGCCATCGGAGTGATCGAGCTGAACGAGGCATTTGCCAGTCAGGGTCTTGCCACACTACGTGATCTTGGAATCGCTGATGATGATCAACGGGTAAACCGGAATGGCGGCGCGATTGCATTGGGTCATCCGCTCGGTATGAGTGGCGCGCGTATTACAGGCACGGCAGCACTTGAGCTGAGAATAACGGGCACACAATATGCACTGGCAACCATGTGTACTGGCGTTGGGCAGGGCATCGCGGTAATGCTTGAAAGAGCCTAGGCGCCGGGTCGTCAGCTTCGGGGGCAGGAATTGGATGCTGTGACATTTGCCCTCGCAGCGGCAGACAACGGTGATCTTTATCGGCAGCATCGGCAACGACACGAGTCAAGGTTTTGGTTTCCTTCAGCGCGGTGTGTTTAGGCATGGAATATTGACCCCCTGCGAGTGGTAATCGGCATTTAATTATGACCCCCTTTGGAAAAGGTTTGACTATCCGGTTTTTGGATGGGACCGCCTGGCTGGCGTCCTACATGAGATGGGCGTGGACACTTTGGTTGATCGGGCGGCACTCGCTGCCTATTGCCAGTGCTATGGCCGCTGGGTCGGGGGCCGAGGAGAAGTTGCAGACCACCCCCATGCTCCTAAAAACCGCCACCGGTTATGTGCAGCAGTCGCCCTGGCTTTCGATCGCCAACAAGCAGCTGGAGCTTATGGGCCGGTACATGGGGGAACTCGGTATCACTCCTGCAGCCCGGACGAGGGTCGTGGCCTATGCCGAGGCTGCGGAGGAACCGGATCGGGTTTCCAAGATCGATATTGTCAT
>JANMEX010000472.1:0-3606 GCA_031377485.1 Phyllobacteriaceae bacterium | reverse complement strand
CGCGCTCGAGCCGGGTATTGATTGAACTTGGGAAACAGGGTGTGTGGTCCTGCCTGTGACTTTGGTAAGTATGTGACATCGCCACACACCCCGTCCGGTGTTCGTGTGCTGACAATACCGGTTGATGCGCCTTAGACCGCTCTCTCCCGAACATTTGGCACCTTTAATTATGGGCTCATCACCCCCGACGGATTTCCGAGTTCCGCCAGCAAAGCACCGGCCTTTGCCACGTTGACCCGGATCATGACACCGTGTCCCATCTGCAAAGAGCACGGGAATTATGGATGGCGGCCAATGCAGGTGGATAAGTCAACGTCTAAAAGTAACATAAATCAATCATTTCAATAGGTTAATTTGAAAAGAGTGATGGATAAGTTCGGATTTTGTTCGCGCCTGGACATTCACCAAAGCCGGATCAATGCCAAAGTGCGATAATTCACGACTTCGGCTTTGCAGTCCCCAAAATATGCTTCCAAAGCGTGCCGCGGAAATAGCGATTGCCGATGACAAAATAGGCGACGATTAGCGCGAACAGCAGCAAAGCGGGGCCACCTGTGAGGTTGAATCCGCCATCTGTGGCGCCACCGGTGAACTTTGCTACGGCAAAACCACCGACAAAAAATGCTGTGAAGAAATCAAGAATGGCAGCAAGCACGATTTTCCAGTTTGCAACGTTTTTCGGTTCTTCGGTCATGATTGACTCCTATTTTACTTGGCTGCGTGGCAATCGGACGACAGGGATTAAGCTGCTTTATCAAATGGTCGAGCGCGTTCTATACGGGCTTTTAGCTCTGGCGCGTTTAGCGCGTTCCATATGTCTATCCTCCGCTGAAGATTCAGCCAAAAATCAACGGTGTTGCCAAACACCCGCGCAAGCATCAGGGCTGTGTCGGCGGTATTTGAACGCCGGTCAGTAGACAACTCATTGATATGTTTGCGCGGCACACCCATGGCGTCGGCCAACTGGCCCTGCGTAATAGGCATTGGCTTTAAAAACTCTCCCGTGAGCATCTCACCGACGGAGACAGGCTTTCGTCTGGTTGCTAGCATCAGATTGACCTATAGGTGTGGATATCAAGATATAGTTCAACAGCAGCGCCGCGTTCAGCATTCCAACGGAACACCAAGCGATATTGCTGATTGACCCGGATCGAATGTAAACCTTCCAAATTGCCGGAAACCCTTTCAAAACGGTTCACAGGAGGAATTCGCAAGTCAGCGTCCGAAGTCGCGTCTTCAATCAAATGCAGTTTTCGGAACAGTGCATTTTCCAATGTCGACGGAATTCGGCGATGGCGGACATCTTCTGTGAAAAAGGCCCTGAGCCAATCATCCCGAAATCCGTCAATCATTGGTGTATTGTTCCCAACAATGGGGCATAATGCAATCTTGTTGTTTGCAACTAAAACCGGCTCGGCGTTGCCGCGTCAATCATCCGCATCTGTACTGTTCGCCGACCATTGAAATGATTGACGGAAAGATGCCCTGCAACGTGGATGATGTTGCCAACATTGGCGTGAAGAAAATCGCCGAGCGGTGTGCCTTCAGTGCGGAAGGAGATGGCTTGCAGGCTCGATTTGTCCATCGCGCTGAGGGTGACGGACACATGGCCATTTCCGACGATGCGGCAATTGGTAAGCCGGTGGTTCGGCAGAACCAGCAAGGGAGCAGGATTGCCGGTGCCATATGGCCCTGCATGCTCCATGGTTTCAATCAAAGCAAGCGTCGCGGCGCCAGCTGAAAGCGCGCCGTCAATTTCCAGTTCGGCATCGGCGCTGAGGATGGCAACCGCCGCGGCGGCTTCTTGCTCAAAAAAGACACGCAAATCCCCGAGCCGGGATTTCTCGATCGTAATACCGGCCGCCATCGCATGACCGCCGCCCTTGACCACAATGCCCTCCTCGACCGCCTTACGCACCAAACGACCCAGATCGATACCGGGAATGGAACGACCTGAACCCGTGCCTGTGCCATTGGGATTGAAGGCGATGGCGAACGCAGGCCGGCGCGCCTTTTCCTTGAGACGGGCAGCAATAAGACCGACGATTCCAGGATGCCATTTCTCGTCAGCAGCGACGATGACCGGCGGTCCACCGCCACCTGCAAGATCAAAGCCTATGGCATTTTCCGCCTGCTCGAGCATGATTTTTTCCATGGCCTGCCGCTCGGCATTGAGCTGGTCAAGGCGCTCCGCAATGGCTTGAGCTTCGTTGGGGTCCTCAAGGGTCAACAGTCGCGCACCGAGCGCCGCATCACCGATACGCCCGCCAGCATTGATGCGGGGCCCGATGAGAAAGCCAAAATGAAAGGCGTTGAGCGGCTCGCCGATACGCGAAACCTTGGCCAATGCAGCAAGGCCGGGATTGCCGAACTTGCGGGCAATCTGCAGGCCTTTGACGACAAAGGCGCGATTGAGACCGACCAGTGGAACGACATCGCAAATCGTCGCAAGGGCGACTAAATCAAGCATGCCCAAAAGATCGGGAAGCGGTCCGTTCGTCTTGCCGCGCAACTGGCGAATGGTTTCAACCAGCACCATGAACACGACCCCCGCGGCGCAGAGGTGGCCGAGGCCGGATAGATCATCTTCGCGGTTCGGATTGGCTACCGGAATGCCATCAGGCAAGGGACCGCCGGGCTGGTGATGGTCGATGACACAGATATCCGCGCCTGCCGCCCGCCCTGCAGCCAGCGCCACAGCGCTGTTGGTCCCGCAATCGACGGTAACAATCAGCGTCGCCCCTCGCCGGACCAGTTCTTCCAGCGCGGCAGGATTTGGGCCGTAGCCTTCGAAGACGCGATCCGGGATGTAGATTTCGTGCGGCACGGAAAAATGCGAAAGCACGCGCGACAAAAGCGCAGAAGAGCTTGCGCCATCGACATCATAGTCACCGAAAATGGCAACCGTCTCCCTGGACAGGATTGCCTTGCAAATGCGGGCCGCAACCTGTGGCAAATCCGTGACCTTTTGCGGATCAGGCATAAGATCGCGAATTGTCGGATCAAGGAACGACGGGGCATCGTCTTCCGCAACACCGCGTCCAGCAAGAATGCGCGAAACAAGATCAGGGACACTGTGCTTTTGGGCAATCGCCAAGGCGATGTTTCCAGTGCGCGCATCAAGCCGCTCCACCCAGCGATGGCCGGTGGCGGATTTTTCAATGTTGAGGAAAATCTTGTGCTGCAAAATTAAGGTCTCCGCCTGCCTACATAGGCAAGCGAAGACGCAATGTCATGCTGCTTGAGATGTGACTACAGGAACTTGTCCAGATCACGATGCTTGGCCTTGATCTCGCGGATGGTCAGCGAATGGGCGCGCAGAACGATCGTTTCAGTCTCAATGAAATCCTTGGCAAACTTGACACCGGCCAGCATGTTGCCGTCGGTAACACCGGTGGCCGAGAACAGCACGTCGCCCTTGGCCATGTCCTTGAGATCATACAGTCTATTGGGATCGGAAATGCCCATGCGAGCTGCGCGGGCGACTTTTTCCGGTGTGTCGAGAATGAGCCGACCCTGCAACTGGCCGCAAGTGCAACGAAGCGCCGCCGCCGCCAATACACCTTCCGGCGCGCCGCCAATGCCAATGTAAATGTCGATACCTGT
>JANMEX010000429.1:0-13348 GCA_031377485.1 Phyllobacteriaceae bacterium | reverse complement strand
GGCGGAGATCAGCCGGTCTGCAGTGATTTCCTCGGTCTTTCCATCCGCGCCTTCGATCGTTGCGGTGACTGAGTCTGCGCCCTTGACCACCTTGGTGACCTTGGTCGATGTCTTGATTTTCATGCCAGACTTTTCAAGCATCTTGCGGGCAAAAGCAGAGATTTCAGCGTCCTCAACCGGCATTACCGTCGGCATGACTTCAACGACTGTGACATCCGAACCCATAGCATTGTAAAAGCTCGCAAATTCGATACCGATGGCGCCGGAGCCCATGACCAGAAGCTTCTTGGGCAGCGCCTCTGGCACCATGGCCTCAAAATAAGTCCAGATCAGCTTGCCGTCCGGCTCAATGCCCGGAAGCGCGCGCGGGCGAGCGCCGGTCGCGATGATAATGTGTTTGGCCGTGTAAGTCCCCTCGCCCTGCACGCCTTTCGGCATTGGCGGCTGCGGTAACATCGGGGCTTTGGCAGTCTTGGCGACGATGACTTCGCCAGGCTTTGCAATCTTGGCTTCACCCCAGATCACATCGACCTTGTTCTTCTTCATCAAATACCCGATGCCGCCATTCAGCCGCACCGATACACCGCGGGAGCGGGCGACGACCGCGGCAACATCGGCTGTCACCGTGCCTTCGAGCTTTAGCCCATAGTCCTTCATATGCTGGCCGTAATGCATGATCTCGGCCGAGCGCAGCAGCGCTTTGGTGGGAATGCAGCCCCAGTTAAGGCAGATGCCGCCCAGATGCTCGCGCTCGACGATGGCCGTCTTCAAGCCAAGTTGTGCTGCGCGGATCGCAGCAACATAGCCGCCGGGACCGGAGCCGATGATTATGACGTCGTAAGAGTTTGCCATGGAAACTTCCTTCTTCAATCAGCCTTCCAGCATTTGCCGGACCAGCGGGGCCAATGCCTCGCCCAATTTGCGTGTGTTCATCGCATCAAGATGGATGCCGTCGCGCGGATCAGCCTCAACCACTTTGCCCGCCTCAAACACTTCGACGCCATGCGAATCGTTCAGCAGTCGGTACTCATCGCCGAACTTTTGGCTTTCTTTGATGCCGTGTGAGAACATCTTGTCGAAGTCAGCATTCACTGTGTGAACCACAGCCGGCGGCGCGACGACCAATATTTTAGGATCGCGCATTCCCACGCCGTACGGAAATCTCTGCGTAATTTCGACCAACCGCTGCACACCGCGTTTCACATCCGATGCCCGCGACCACCAGGGATGTTTGAGGTCGTTTGTACCAAGCGCGATGATGACGAGGTCAAGCGGCTGGTGTGACGACAGAAGCATCAGCAAGGCTTTGGCACCGTTCCGCTGTTCATCGACCAGATTGTCGTCGTGCACAGTCGTGCGGCCATTCAATCCTTCTGCAATGATGCGATAGGGCATGCCAAGTTTTGCGCCAAGAGCATTCGGCCACCGGTCTTCGAATGCATGGCGCCCACCGTCACCAGCATTGTAGCCCCATGTGAGCGAGTCACCGAATGCGAGAATCGTCTTCATTGCTTCCTCCCAAGCCAAGCAACGTCCGTCGGGCTATGCCGAAACCTTTCCCACAAATGGGGAAGGCCAGACTCTAGACCAGCATGCTCATCGGGTTTTCGATGTAGCGCTTGAATGCGCCCAAAAGTTCGGCACCCAGCGCCCCATCAACCGCGCGATGGTCTGTCGAGAGGGTGACGGTCATGACGTTGGCGATCTTCATCTCGCCCTTTTTGACCACAACACGTTCTTCACCGGCTCCAACCGCCAAGATCGTAGCATGCGGCGGATTAACGACGGCGGCGACGTGTTTGACGCCCATCATGCCCATGTTGGACACAGCCGTTGTCCCACCCTGATATTCCTCCGGCTTCAGCTTGCGTCCCTTGGCGCGGGCGCCGAGATCCTTCATCTCGCCAGAGATAGCCGACAACGTTTTCAATTCCGCAGAGCGGATGATCGGCGTGATCAGGCCGCCCGGAATAGACACCGCGACGCCAACATCGGCGTGCTTGTGTTTGACCATATTAGTGTCAGTCCAGGACACATTTGCATCCGGCACGTCGCGCAGCGCCAGCGCCAGCGCCTTGATAACCATGTCGTTGACTGAAATCTTGTAGGCGGGAACATCGCCCTTCTCAGTCTTTTTAACAGGCGCGCCGTCGTTCAATTGCATTCTAAGCGCCAAAAGCGCGTCCAATTCGCAATCGACAGAGACGTAGAAATGCGGAATGGTTTGCTTGGATTCCTGCAGGCGCTTTGCAATCGTCTTGCGCATGCCATCATGAGCGACGAGTTCATACGAACCTTCAGCAAACAGCTTCAATACCTGATCGTCTGACATCCCCTTCGGCGCGGCCGCCGGAGCTGAAACAGAAGGAGCGACGCTAGTTGCGGTCGATGCCTTGGCAGTCCCGCCGGAAATCGCGGCATCCACATCCGATTTGACCACGCGGCCCTTTGGTCCGGAGCCGGTGATCTTGGCTACATCCACGCCGGCGTCTTTGGCAATACGGCGGGCGAGCGGCGAGGCGAATGTGCGTTCGCCCTCTGCCTTGATTGGGGCCGCAGAGGCAGTGGCAGGAGCAGACACCGGTGCGGGAGCTAAAACTGCCGCGGGGGCCGCAACAGGTGTAGTCGCAACAGGAGCAACAGCCGGTGCGGATATTGCCGAAGCGTCTTCGCCCTCTGCTGCCAATATCGCGATGACTGAATTGACTTTTACGCCTTGCGCCCCTGCCGGCACCACCAGCTTGGCAATCACGCCCTCGTCGACGGCTTCGACTTCCATCGTCGCCTTGTCAGTCTCAATCTCGGCGATCACATCGCCGGATTTGACCTTGTCGCCTTCCTTGACGAGCCATTTGGCAAGATTTCCCTCTTCCATTGTCGGAGAAAGCGCAGGCATTGTGATGTTGATCGGCATGGCTCATCCCCCTTAAGCGTACGTCACGGCTTTGACAGCCGCGATAACTTCGCCGACATTCGGCAGAGCCAGTTTTTCCAGGTTTGCGGCGTATGGCATCGGCACGTCCTTGCCGCAGATGGTTATCACCGGCGCGTCCAGATAATCGAAGGCACGCTGCATGATCTGCGCAGCGATATGGTCGCCAACAGAAGACTGCGGGAAGCCCTCTTCGATGGTGACGCAGCGCCCGGTCTTCATCACCGATGCCACGACGGTCTCAAGATCGAGCGGACGAATTGTGCGAAGATCAATGATTTCGCAGTCAATACCTTCCTTCTCAAGTTCTGCTGCCGCCTTGACCGCGTAGGTCATACCAATGCTGAACGACACAAGCGTGACGTCCTTTCCGGTGCGGTGAACGCGGGCTTTGCCAATTGGCAACACAAAATCGTCCATCTTGGGCACATCAAATGTCTGCCCATAGAGGATTTCGTTTTCGAGGAAAATCACCGGGTTTGGATCGCGGATCGCAGCCTTCATCAAGCCCTTTGCATCAGCGGCCGTATACGGCTGGATGACCTTCAGGCCGGGAATATGGCTGTACCACGCGGAATAATCCTGACTGTGCTGCGCGCCCACGCGTGCTGCCGCACCATTTGGACCGCGGAACACAATCGGCGCACCCATCTGTCCGCCGGACATGTAAAGCGTCTTGGCTGCAGAATTGATAATGTGATCAATGGCTTGCATGGCAAAGTTAAAAGTCATGAACTCAACGATCGGGCGGAGGCCCGTCATTGCGGCGCCGACGCCGATGCCGGCAAAGCCGTGTTCGGTGATCGGTGTGTCGATAACGCGCTTGGGGCCAAACTCTGCCAACATGCCCTGCGTGATTTTATAAGCACCCTGATATTCCGCGACTTCTTCGCCCATCACAAATACAGATTCATCGCGGCGCATTTCTTCGGACATCGCATCACGCAATGCCTCTCGCACAGTCGTCGGCACCATCTCTGTGCCGGCGGGAATTGACGGGTCGGAAGGTGTCGATGCTAACTTTGGCTGTGCGGCAACAGGGGCAGAAGCTGCTGACACAGGGGCTGGTGCTGCGGCAGGTGATTCTGCAGGCTTGACAGCGGGCGCCGCAGAAAGCTCTTCACCATCGGCGACAATGATCGCAATCACCGCGTTCACCTTGACGTTTTCAGTGCCTTCGGCAACCACGATTTTGGCCAGCGTGCCCTCATCGACAGCTTCGACTTCCATCGTCGCCTTATCGGTTTCGATTTCGGCAAGCACGTCACCCGACTTAACCTTGTCGCCTTCTTTTTTGACCCACTTGGACAGTTTGCCTTCTTCCATTGTCGGAGAAAGCGCGGGCATCAGGATCTCGGTTGGCATGTGTTCCTCACCAGTTTCTCAAGAGCTCGCGCCCTGAACCAACTTCCAGACATAGTAGACAACGATTGCAAACAGCGTTGCCAATACCAATTTCTGCGCGGCCCTGTACCATAGTGGATAAGGGCCAAATTTCGCTTCACGTTCCAATTCCTGACGTTGTCTATCAGCACGACTGTCAAGATAGGCGTTCAATACTTTCGAACCGTTGATCACGGTTGTCGCCACGTGCCAGAAATACCAGACGAACAGCGCAACAACGGCAATGACCAGGGCGACGGTTGACAGATCGAGACCGTTATCCATTCGCCCTGACCTATATCAAACCAAAATGTCAGTCCAAAGTTCTGACGGATCCGGCTCTGGATCGGCCTGGGCGAAATCGGCAGCATCTGCCACGATATCGCGCAATTCCTTGTCGATCGCCTTCAAATCGTCTTCCGACGCCCATTTATTGGCCAAGAGACGCTCGCGCACCTGTTCAATAGGATCGTGCTCGGAGCGCATTTTTTGCAGCTCATCCTTTGAGCGATATTTCGCCGGATCGGACATGGAGTGGCCTCGATAGCGATATGTCTTCATTTCAAGAATGATCGGGCCCTTGCCGGACCGGCACCAATCCAGCGCCAATTCTGCCGCCGCCGCGACAGCCCGGACATCCATACCATCGACCTGTATTCCGGGAATTTTGAACGATGCGCCGCGATGCGAGAAATCCGTTTCCGCAGAAGAGCGATGCACGGAAGTGCCCATTGCATATTGGTTGTTTTCAATCACGTAAATCACCGGAAGCTTCCACAGCGACGCCATGTTGAAGCTCTCGTAAACTTGGCCTTGATTGGAAGCACCATCACCAAAATAGGTCATCGAAACACGGTCATCACCGCGATAATGATTGGCAAAGGCAAGGCCTGTACCCAAAGCAACCTGCGCACCGACGATGCCATGGCCACCATAAAAGTTCTTCTCTTTAGAGAACATGTGCATCGATCCGCCCTTGCCTTTCGACAAGCCGTTACGGCGCCCAGTCAGTTCGGCCATAACCCCGCGCGCGGACATGCCGCAGGCCAGCATGTGGCCGTGGTCACGGTAGGCGGTGATCAGTTGATCACCCTCTTTTGCCGCAGCCTGCATGCCGACAACAACTGCTTCTTGACCTATGTACAGATGGCAAAAGCCGCCAATGAAGCCCATGCCGTAAAGCTGGCCGGCTTTTTCTTCAAACCGGCGGATAAGCAGCATCTCGCGATATGCTGCAAGTTCCTGCTCTTTGGAAAAATTCTTGGGTTTCGGTGTAACAGGTACGTCTCCCGCCGCTTTCGCGACAGGCGCTTTTTTCGCCCGAACTGCCATGTCTCACTCCCTGAGGCGGCTGCCTTTGTATGAGAGAAGCATAACAAATACATACCGTAGCGCAAGTCATGCAATTGCGTAACAGCCATGCGTCTAGCGCATTGAATTGTTACAATAATTTATAGATTAACTTGATATCAGTTAAGTACTAATTTTCAAGAAAAGGACGCAAAATTGTCAGGTCGCGCTTTTGGGTGTAATTCAGCGCCCGGCGGGCTTGTTCGTCCAGCATATCCCGCTCGACCTTATCGTCTTGCAACAAAGCGACTTGACGCTCAAGTGCTTCACGTTGGCGCGAGAGAATGTCAAGTTGCGCAGCCAGATCGGCCTTTTGTGTAGCCAGTTCTTCGCTGGAATACAGCCCGAAGCTGCCGTGCAATGCGTGGAAGCCGAAATAGCCCAGACAGCAAAGTGTGAGCAGCGGCAGCACGAAGCGGCTGCGGCGAGTTCTCTTATGCTGGCGTGTCCACATGGTCCGATCCCCGGAATCGATGGATTGTTGTGACACAGGCATGATTAATCAGCGGTTACGGATATAAATAAAAAGCGGCGAATTTCTCCGCCGCTTAATAGAATCAAACCTGGAACGGCCTATTTCAGAATCGATTTCCCAGCGTATTTGGCCTGTGTGCCGAGGCCTTCTTCAATTCGGATCAATTGATTGTACTTGGCGGTACGGTCGGAGCGGGCGAGCGAGCCAGTTTTGATTTGACCGCAGTTGGTGGCAACAGCGAGATCGGCAATCGTGGAATCTTCTGTTTCACCCGAGCGGTGTGACATCACCGCCGAATAGCCAGCCTTATGTGCAGTCTCGACGGCGTTCAGTGTCTCTGAAAGCGAACCAATCTGGTTCACCTTTACGAGAATCGAGTTGGCGACACCCTGCTTGATGCCGTCATTCAGTCGCTTGGTGTTGGTGACGAACAAATCGTCGCCAACGAGCTGCACTTTCTTGCCAGCAAGATCAGTTAGTGTCTTCCAGCCTTCCCAGTCGTCTTCCGACATGCCGTCTTCGATGGAAAAGATTGGATAATCCGCGGCAAGCTTGGCGAGGAACTTTGCTTGCTCGGTTGACGTCATCGTCTTGCCGACGCCTTCGTAGACATACTTGCCGTCTTTGAAGAATTCCGTAGCAGCACAATCCAGCGCTATCCCGACATCGACGCCCGGCTTGAAACCGGCCATCTCGATGGAGCCCATGATGAAGTCGAGTGCGTCTTCGGCGCTTTTGAGATTCGGCGCAAATCCACCTTCATCACCGACGTTCGTGTTGTGACCGGCATCCTTGAGACGCTTCTTGAGGGTGTGGAAGATTTCTGAGCCCATGCGTACGGCTTCGCGGATCGAGTCTGCGCCATATGGCACGACCATGAATTCCTGGAAGTCGATCGGATTGTCGGCATGCATACCGCCGTTGATGATGTTCATCATCGGAACCGGCAGGATGCGGGCATTTGAACCGCCGACATAGCGGTAAAGCGGCAAGCCGGAAGCATCAGCTGCTGCTTTTGCCACTGCGAGTGAGACGCCGAGGATGGAATTGGCACCGAGGCGAGCCTTGTTCGGCGTGCCGTCAAGTTCAATCATCGTCTCATCGATGTGGATCTGGTCTTCTGCGTCCATACCGCCGATGGCGTCAAACAGTTCGCCGTTGACTGCGGCGACAGCCTTTTCCACGCCTTTGCCGAGATAGCGATTGCCGCCGTCGCGCAATTCCATTGCCTCATGTGCGCCCGTTGATGCGCCAGAAGGAACAGCTGCGCGGCCCATTGATCCGTCTTCGAGGATGACGTCGACTTCAACAGTCGGATTGCCACGGCTGTCGAGAATTTCACGGCCGATAATGTCAACGATTGCGGTCACGGAACTTATCCTTTCGTAGGGTCAAATTTGATTTTGCCCTCTTAGAGCAATTCCACGACGAAATGAAACTGCTTTGTTGAAACTAATTCTGCAATCACGGCGCGAAACGCTTTGAAACACCATTTCATCGATCCGGACTCAAACCGGACTCAATTGAGCGCACAATGTCCCATGGGTGCGGGGGTACTCGGTAAGCAGGCTTTTGCCCTGCAACCATTGCTGAAGGGACGAAGCAATGACCCAACTCTCCGGCGTATTGAGTTTGTTTTTCATTTCAATGGCGTTTTTGACCTCCTGCGGACCGGCAGAAGCGCCGAAAAGCGATGGGGGCTCGCCGTTCATTATTTTGCACGAGTAGCAAAACACCAGCGAAGGGCAATCAGCCCTTCGCAACTTTGTCAAACGCCATCAACCGCTTAACGAGTGCGGGCAACTCCGACAGCTTGATCATGTTCGGGCCATCGGAAGGTGCATTGTCGGGGTCTTCGTGGGTTTCGATGAACACCCCAGCTACTCCCACGGCAACAGCTGCCCTTGCCAAGGTTTCTACAAAACGGCGGTCACCGCCTGATGAGGTGCCCTGCCCGCCCGGCTGCTGGACGGAATGTGTTGCATCGAAAATAATCGGCGCGCCGGTCTCGGCCATGATTGGCAGCGAGCGCATATCGGACACCAGTGTGTTATAGCCGAATGATACGCCGCGTTCGGTCAGCATGACCTTGGTGTTGCCTGAGGCGGTTACTTTTGCCGCGACATTTTTCATGTCCCAAGGAGCCAGGAACTGGCCCTTCTTGATGTTAATAACTTTGCCGGTCTTGGCGGCGGCGATCAGCAAATCTGTCTGGCGTGACAGGAACGCAGGGATTTGCAGAATATCGACAACTTCGCCAACCACGCGGCATTGTTCTTCGGTGTGAACATCGGTCAGTACCGGCAGCCCAAAGGTTTTTTTGATATCGGCGAAAATCTCGAGCGATTTTTCCAGTCCCATGCCGCGCTTGCCGCCAAGGGATGTGCGGTTGGCCTTGTCATAGCTGGTTTTATAAACCAGCCCGATGCCGAGCTTTTCGCTCATTTCTTTCAGCGCGCCTGCCATCATGAAAGCGT
The DNA here is from genome assembly GCA_031377485.1 of Phyllobacteriaceae bacterium. Classification (GTDB taxonomy): domain Bacteria; phylum Pseudomonadota; class Alphaproteobacteria; order Rhizobiales; family Rhizobiaceae; genus JANMEX01. The sequence goes on along the minus strand of JANMEX010000429.1, from coordinate 4,731 downwards.
GATCGCGGCTTTCGAGCTGGCAAGGCCCGGCGATCAGCGCCAGCGGCTTGTCGTTGGCGAATGTGACATTGCCAAGCGTGATGGAGCGATCAGGTGCGTCGGTCATTTATTCTGCCTCGAATGCGAAAATGGCGCCTTGGCCCGCAGCCTGTTCGATGATCACCCGGCCCATACGGTCCGAGTAGCCGACGTTGCGCGCCGAGAGAAGTTGCTTGAATGATGTCATGTCCTTGACGGCATAAAGGATTGCCTGACCAAGAATGCCGCGCTCATCGCGCGCGGCGCGGCCGCCATAATGCGCGGTGAATCCATCTGGCGTCAGCACGGAAATGGTAGCATTCGAAGCTTTGATATCCATGCCGAACGAATGCGCCTCTACTTCGCGCTCGTTGATCAGTTCCTGGAAAAGATATTGGAAATCGGTCGGGTTCGGCTCCGTCAGTACGACGGACCGGATCGCCGTCACGCCGTTCTTATGTGCGACGAGTTTGGAGCGATCAGCTACCGGAACGTTGATCCGCTGGCAAGTGAACCCGAAAAAATCGGGGCTGCGCAAATCGCAAGCAAAGGCGAGACGGAAATCCATCCACGCCTTATCGCCTCCGGACGTTACAAAATCACGGCCGAAATCGAGCATATCGCCGCCGGAAATCCCGGCTTTGGCAAATTGCTTTTGGTCGGCCTTGGCATCGTGCGTGCCCATGACGATGGCTGAAAATCCCTCGCTGCCACGCCGGAAGCGGTAAGCTGCATCGCGGGCGGTGAATTGGTTGCCGCCGAGGCTCGCCGCCTCCGCTGTTTCGCGCTGGCCGATGGCGAGAGGTTCGAGGAAGGTGCCGTCGGCGAAATAGACGCAGGCATTTTCCGTTCCAAACGGATGAACGCCATTTGGCGCAACAGTGAAACCGAGCAATTCGAGACGCGTTCGCGCAGTCTCCAGACTGGCGGTGGGCAAGACAATATGATCGAGAGGGCGGGCTTTGCGGGGTGCGGTTTTCATTTGGCGGGTTTGCCTCAAATCAGCCTTTCAGGCAAGGGCGGCAGGATGCTAACCAGTCGTCAGGCTGTATGAAGCATTGTATGCTCAATGACTGGAAGGTGGACATGGAATCTTTCTTCATCTGGCTTTCTCTTTCCCTCACTGCCTTCGTGCTGTTCATCCTCTTGCGGGACGACCTTTTGTTTCTTCAACAGCGCCGGATCCGGACGCGGGGAACAGTGACCGGCCACAGTTCCCAGATAGACGAAGGCGACCGCGTCTTCAGTGCCCGTATTGGGTTTAAGGATGATGCCGGGGCACAGCGGGATTTTGTTGACATGGTGCGCACGCATGCGCCTGAACCGGCCAAAGGGGCTGTTGTGGACATAGTCTACCCGCAGAACCGGCCCGACAAAGCGCGTTTGCTGCGCCCCTGGCTTCGGCTGGTGATTTACACAGTCGTCGTCGGGATGAACGGCATTCTGATAGCCAGGCTCCTCGGATTTCTGGGCAATTAAGCGCTGTTTTGTTCGCTCTGTGGCCGGCCATGGTTGCAATGGCTTTAATTCCGCCATGTTGGCGGTTTTGAACGCCATCGACAACGGCGGCATCTTGCCCGGGGATCATGGCTTGGGCTAAGCCGGAACGGGCGCGTTTGGGGGAATCGGTTTGACCGGTCAGTTTTTTAGGTATGTGCGTTTTTTGAAAACGCTCTCCGTGATTTTCATGGCAGTGGCATTTTTGTCTGCCTGTCAAACATCTGAAACTCTTGAGGTCAGGCCTGCCTATGCGATTTCGTTGCCCGACCGGTTTGCTTCGGTTGTGGTGGATGGGCGATCTGGCAAAATCCTTTATCAGGCCAATCAGGACGCCGTCCGCTATCCGGCGTCGCTGACCAAGATGATGACGCTATATCTGTTGTTTGAGGCGCTGCAATCCGGGCAGATCAGCAAGGCCTCGCTGATTACGATTTCGCCGCATGCCGCCTCGCAAGCGCCATCCAAGATCGGGTTGAAACCCGGCCAAACCATTGACGTGGACACCGCCATCCGCGCGATTTGCGTAAAGTCCGCCAATGACATTGCGGTGGCTGTCGCCGAATTTGTCGGCGGCACGGAAGAGCAGTTTGCCATGCGCATGACGGCAAAAGCGCGGGCGCTCGGGATGAATTCGACAACTTTCCGCAACGCATCGGGGCTGCATGACGAGGGCCAAGTGACCACTGCAATGGACATGGCGCGGCTTGGGCTTTCGCTGCGCAAGAATTTCCCGCAGGAATTCAGCTATTTTTCGCTGCGTGAAGTGGTGGTCAATGGCCGCGTTATTACCGGCCACAACAAGGCGCTCGACATGATCCCCGGCGCGAACGGCATCAAGACAGGGTACACACGCCCGTCCGGCTTCAATCTGGTGACGTCGGTTGAGCGCAACGGCCGGCTGATTGTGGCGGTGATCATGGGCGAAGATTCGGCCCGGGCGCGCGATGTGCGGATGACCCAGTTGGTCCGGGCGAACATGGGCGGGTGAAGCGCTCTTCCCTTCGTCCCGCCGTTTGCGGGAGAAGGACAAGCCTCACCGGCATCGCGCCTGCTTTCGCAACCGATCATTTCAAAGAACCCTCGGCCCGCTCGGGATGAGGTTGGGAAACAGGGTGTGTGGTCCTGCCTGTGACTTTGGTAAGTATGTGACATCGCCACACACCCTGGGCAGTGTTATTGCGCTGACAATGCCGGTTGATGCGCCTTAGACCGCTCTCTCCCGAACATTTGGCGCCTTTGATTATGGGCTCATCACCCGCGACGAGTTTCCGAGGCTCGCCACCAAAGCACCGGCCTTTGCCACGTTGACCCGGATCATGACACCGTGTCCCTTTGCAAAGAGCACGGGAATTATGCGGGAGGGTTCGGAGAGGTGGATAACTTTGGCGTACGATTTTTTTAAGTGCGTAAATTCAGTGAGTTAACCGGTGAAAATGTGTGGATGACACACAAGGTTTAACCTCGCCCCGCTTGCGGGGCGAGGTTAAAGCCACGTTTTGCACACCGCCAACAATCAAAATTCCACACAATCGTTCGCCATTCCGGAGCCGCAAAGCGGAGCGCGAAATCCAGAGATGGGAAATTGGAAGTAGACCTCGAAAGCCAAAGACTTCGCCTGATGCAGACAAATCGGAAAAACCGGAGCTATGGATTCCGGGCTCCGCTTTGCGGCCCCGGAATGACGATGTGTTGGGGGGTTTGCGGGCGATTACAGTTGCGAACAGCTGGCTCAAACCGCTCCCAAATTTTCGTCTTTCGATAAAGTTAAGCCGATCCTGGAACCCGCCAAGACAGGCTTTCTGTCGCAGAACGGGCACCATGCCACCGACCGTTGCGAGCCGCATTCTACAGCGGCATTGGTTCACGCCCGTCGACGGCATGGGTTCCGGATCTGAGCATTGCTTGTCCGGGATGACGAAGCTTTTGGGCTTGGGCGATGATCGCAAACACCTCGGCTACCAAATTGGTCGCCAGTTAAGTTCGCTGACACCGACATAAGCACAAACGGCAAAAACTCCGGTGGCTGTCCCCTAAACCAGCCGCCCTCGTTCAATCGCCGCAGCTATGAAACTCGCGAAAAGCGGGTGTGGTTCGAACGGGCGGGACTTCAGCTCTGGGTGATACTGAACGCCAATAAACCATGGATGGTCCGGGTATTCGACTGTTTCGGGCAGCACGCCGTCCGGGGACATGCCGGCGAATTCGAGGCCGCAGGCTTCCAGACGCTCTTTGTAGTCTATGTTGACTTCGTAGCGGTGGCGATGGCGCTCGGAGATGGTGGTGGTTCCGTAGATTTCGGCGATTTTGGAGCCGGGGCGCAAAGACGCCTCAAACGCACCAAGACGCATGGTGCCGCCGAGGTCGCCAGAGGCGCGGCGCTTTTCCAGCATGTTGCCTTTGAGCCATTCGGTCATGAGGCCGACGACTGGCTCTTTTGACGGACCGAATTCGGTGGACGAAGCATCGGTGACGCCGGCCAGATTGCGGGCAGCTTCTATGCAGGCCATTTGCATGCCGAAGCAGATGCCGAAATAGGGAACCTTGCGCTCGCGGGCGAATTTGGCGGCGAGAATCTTGCCTTCAGAACCACGCTCGCCGAAGCCGCCTGGCACCAGAATGCCGTCGACCTTTTCGAGATAGGGCGCCGGGTCTTCCTGTTCGAAGACTTCCGATTCGATCCACTCGAGCTTGACCTTGACCTTGTTGGCCATGCCGCCATGGGCGAGCGCTTCCATCAGCGATTTGTAAGCGTCTTTCAGGCCGGTGTATTTGCCGACGACGGCGATGGTGACTTCGCCTTCGGGATTGTGAATACGCTGCGTGATCTCGTTCCAACGCTCCATGCGGGGCTTTGGCGCGGGCTCGATGCCGAAGGCGGCGAGGACTTCCGAATCAAGACCTTCCTTGTGGTAGGCCATCGGAACGTCATAAATGTACGCGACGTCTAGCGCCTGAATGACGGCGCTTTCGCGCACGTTGCAGAACAGCGACAGCTTGCGGCGCTCTTCCTTGGGGATATCGCGGTCGGCGCGGCAGAGCAAAATGTCAGGCGCGATACCGATGGAGCGCAGCTCCTTGACCGAATGCTGCGTCGGCTTGGTCTTCAACTCGCCTGCGGTCGGGATGTAAGGCATCAGCGTCAAATGGATGTAGACGCAGGAATTGCGCGGCAAATCATTGCCGATCTGGCGGATGGATTCGAGGAACGGCATC
>JANMEX010000401.1:0-4999 GCA_031377485.1 Phyllobacteriaceae bacterium | reverse complement strand
GTATTTGCTTATGAATTCTTCGACGGCTAATGAGCGGAAGTCTGGAAGTGCCTGGCGCAAGACGGCGTGCTCCCAATCCCACCAAGCCAATTTCCGCAATTCTTCCGAGACCTTGCGGGGAAAACGCTCCCGGATCGGCTTGGCCGCTACACCGCCGACAATCATGTAGGGTTCGACATCTTTTGCCACGACTGCACCGGCACCAATGGCAGCACCGTCACCCACTTTCACGCCGGGCAAAATTGTTGCGCCATGGCCAATCCAGACATCGTGCCCGATGACGACGCGATTGTCGCGCCGCCATGTGAAAAAGTCTTGGTCAATGTCTGCGTCCGGCCAATAATCCGCTGCGCGATAAGTGAAGTGATGCAGGGTCGCGCGCCACACCGGATGGTTTGTCGCATTGATGCGAACAGCCGATGCAATGTTTGCAAACTTGCCGATTGTCGTACACCAGACCGATCCGTCTTCCATGATGTAGGAATAGTCGCCAAACTCGACCTCGCTCATGCGGGTTCTCTCGGCGACCTCGGTGTAGCGGCCAAGTACACACTCTGTGATTTTCGCGCTTTCGTGGATCAGCGGCCGTTCAGAGAGTTTTGTCATGCTGCAGCCTTGCGTGGTGAAAAGGCGGAAACATCAATCAGTGTATCGGCCACGGCCTCCCGCACTTCGAGGTCATGAAAAATGCCAAGAAGCGCAACGCCCTTCGCTTTCTTGGCAGCGATGAGGTCGATAACAACCTTGCGGTTGACGGCATCCAAAGATGCGGTCGGTTCATCGAGCAGCAGGACCGAGTGATCGGTGATGAAGCCGCGTGCAATGTTCACCCGTTGCTGTTCGCCGCCTGAAAATGTCGCCGGCGGCAGCGACCAAAGTTCTTTTGGCATATTGAGAAGCGCCAGCAAATCGGCTGCACGCGCGCGCGCTTCCGCCTGGTTTGTGCTGCGTGCTGTCAGTGGTTCGGCGACTACATCCAATGCAGAAACGCGCGGGACCGTGCGCAGGAACTGGCTGACATAGCCCAGCGTTTCGCGGCGCACATCCACAACACTGCGCGGATCAGCGATGGCGAGATCAACAACAGCGCCATGATGGCTGACGAGGATTTGCCCGACATCCACCGAGTAGTTGCCATAAAGCATTTTCAGGATCGAACTCTTGCCAATGCCGGATGGCCCGCCGAGAACAGCACATTTGCCACGCTCCAATGTGAAGTTCACATCATTGACGACATCAAGCCGCAATCCGCCGCGCAAATGCATGGTGAAGGATTTGGCGACGGCGCGCACTTCCAGCGGATGGGACATGGTTCAGACCTGCAGAATCGAGGAAACGAGAAGCTGGGTGTAAGGTTGGTGCGGGTCATCCAGCACCCTGTCGGTCAGGCCATGCTCTATGACCTCGCCGTCCTTCATCACCATCATGCGCTGGGAAAGCAGTCGCGCGACAGCAAGGTCATGCGTCACAACAATCGCTGAAAGGCCAAGGTCATGGACAAGACCGCGCAAAAGGTCGAGCAATCTTGCCTGAACGGAGACGTCCAGCCCGCCGGTCGGCTCATCCATAAAGATGAGGCGCGGCACTGTCACCAGATTGCGAGCAATCTGCAGGCGCTGACGCATGCCGCCGGAAAAGGCGCGGGGCTGGTCATCGACCCGGCTTTCGTCGATCTCGACGCGTGACAACCAGTCAATTGCTGTGCCGCGCAATTTGCCATAGTGACGCTCGCCAATGGCCATCAGCCGTTCGCCGACATTTGCGCCGGCTGAAACCGTCATACGCAAACCGTCGGCCGGGTTCTGATGTACAAACCCCCAGTCGGTTCGCATCAGGTAGCGCAAATCTGCTTCCGACATATCGCCGAGTTCACGAGCAATGCCATCGCGCATTCGGTAGCTAACCGAGCCGGCTGAATTCGGCAGCCGCGCTGCAATGCAGTTCAGAAGCGTTGTCTTTCCCGAACCGGATTCGCCAACCACTGCCAGAACTTCACCCGGCCAAAGGTCAAACGACACACTGCGGCAGCCAATTCGCGCGCCATAGTTTTTGGTGAGATTGCGTACGCTCAAAAGCGGCTGTTCGGCATTTTCCAATGTCTCGTGTTTGACATGTACGGTCATTGTGCAGCTTCCTTCAAAGGCAGTCCGTAGCTATAGCCATAGCGTTCGAATCCGAGATCTTCGTAAAACTGGTGCGCCTTGAAGCGGCTCATGCCGGTAGCCAAAATCAGCTTGTATGCGCCTTCTTCCAAAGCTGTCTTGCCTGCATGGGCCATCAATTGCTTGCCTATGCCCATGCCCTGATAGGAATCATGGACAACGACATTCTCAATAAGCGCAATCGGCATGCCCATGTGGGCGGGGTTGTCGAAAACCATCAGGCAGAAGCTGGCGACAATATCATTCTCAAGCTCAGCGACGTAGGCAACAAAATGCGGATAGGCGGCCATTGCGGCAAACACCGCGGCCGCTGCCTTATCATCAAGGCAAGAGCCATTGTAGTCCGGCTGGGCATAGAGTTTCAGGATCGAAACATGATCTGCGGGCGTCGCCGGACGGATGACAATATCATCAGGTTGCATCATTCCGCCGCATCCGGCATTACGCCAAGCATTTCGCCTCGATGGCCTTCTTCACGACGTGTCTCGCAATGGTCGGTGTCCGAGCAAACGAACATGCGCCCGCCTTTGTCATCCAGCACAACCTCATCGAGATAAACCTGCTCAGCCCCACACAGTGCACAAGGCTTGTCGAACTTCTGCACTTCGAAAGGGTGGTCTTCGAAATCGAGGCTGACCACTTGCGTGTAAGGTGGCAGCGCGTAGATGCGCTTTTCTCGACCCGCGCCAAACAACTGCAGCGCGCCGGACATGTGCATTTTCGGATTGTCGAATTTAGGTGTCGGCGACGGGTCCATCACGTACCGGCCCTCGACCTTGACCGGATAGGCGTAGGTCGTGGCAATATGGCCGTTGCGGGCAATATCTTCGTAAAGCTTGACGTGCATGAGTCCGTATTCTTCAAGTGCATGCATCTTGCGCGTCTCGGTCTCGCGCGGTTCGAGGAAGCGCAACGGTTCCGGAATCGGCACTTGATAGACCAGCACCTGGCCTTCCTGCAGCTGCTCTTCCGGAATGCGGTGTCGGGTCTGGATGATGGTGGCTTCATTCGTATGAGTGGTCACGGCCACATCCGCAACTTTCTTGAAAAAGTTGCGGATCGACACGGCGTTGGTAGTGTCATCGGCGCCTTGGTCGATGACTTTCAGCACGTCATCGGGACCAAGGATCGAGGCCGTCACCTGCACACCACCTGTGCCCCATCCGTAGGGCATCGGCATCTCGCGCGAGGCGAACGGCACTTGATAGCCTGGAATGGCAATCGCCTTCAGAATTGCACGGCGGATCATCCGCTTGGTCTGCTCATCGAGATAGGCGAAGTTGTAGGTTGCGAGGCAGCTTATGCCCTTGTTATCCGAGCTGGTCATTCCGCAGCCTCCTGCATGGCTGCCTCGACAAAGTTGACAGCGCGTTCTTCAAACTCGCGGCGCATTTGGCGCACAAGGCCAAGTTCGGCCTGAAAATCCACATAGTGGGGCAATTTCAGATGCTCGACAAAGCCCGTGGCTTGCACATTGTCGCAATGGGAGATGACGAATTCCTCGTCCTGCGCCGGGGCGACAATATCCTCGTCAAATTCGCGCACCCGCAAAGCGCGGTCGACAAGCGCCATCGCCATCGCCTTGCGCTCACTCTGGCCAAACACTAGGCCATAGCCGCGCGTGAACTGCGGCGGAACCTTTGATGAACCTTTGAACTGGTTGACCATCTGGCATTCGGTGACGAGAATTGAACCGAGGCAAACGGCAAATCCGAGTTCGGAAATGTCCAGCTCAATTTCTACATGGCCGACACGTATTTCGCCGGCAAACGGATGAGTGCGCCCGTAGCCGCGCTGCGTCGAATAGCCGAGAGCCAGCAAAAACCCTTCATCGCCGCGTGCAAGTGACTGCAAGCGCCGGGCGCGGTCCATTGGAAAGGTCATCGGCTCGCGGGTGATGTCGCCGATTTCCGCATTGTTTGAAATATCGCCGTCGTCCTCAATCAAGCCTTCGCCCGCAAGAATGTCGGCGACACGAGCAACCGCAATGTCGTCGCTTGCCTGCTGCAAACTGGCATCAACCGTACCGTCGGTCATCAGCTCTGGATCAAGCAGTCGGTGGCTGTAATCAAATGTTGGTCCGAGCAATTGGCCGCCAGGCAAATCCTTATAGGTTGCCGAAATGCGCCGTTCGATGCGCATGGCCCCGGTTTCGACCGCGCGCGAATAACCGAAGCGGGGCAGCGTGGTGCGGTAAGCCCGCAGAATGAAAATGGCTTCGATCATGTCGCCGCGTGCCTGCTTCATGGCAAGTGCGGCGAGGGTTGGCTCATAGAGTGACGCTTCGGCCATGATGCGATCAACGCCAAGCGCCAGCTGTTCAGCGATCTGTTCGACTGAAATTGCGGGCAAGTCACGGTCACCGCGCCGGCGGTCGGCTAGCAGGCGGTGCGCGTTGGCGATGGCGGCTTCGCCGCCTTTTACTGCCACATACATGTCATGCCTCCTTGATGCGCGTTGTTCGGGGGAGGCACAGAAAATGCGTACCTGCCGTCAGGATCAGATCTATTCCGCACGGGTAGAGGTCAGAGTTCTGTTCCCACGCGTGGATAAAACCATTTGGTAAACCAGCCGGGGCGATCTTCCGGTTGCCCTGGATGCCCGGACCTTCCAGCTCAATGGGAGCGCCGCCATGCAGCGCTCCGACTTCAAGGATAATCGTGGTTGAGGTGTCCGGATATTCATCGTTGCCCGGTGCAAAAGAAAACAGCGCCGGCAGTTCTGCAGAATTGGCCGCAAATGCAAAGACGCTCTGCTTTGGCTCGTCCACCAACGGCGCCCCTGCGTGAAAATTGACCCAGCCCCGCATTGAATCCGAGGCAATTGTTGGTGAGAGC
>JANMEX010000395.1:0-6605 GCA_031377485.1 Phyllobacteriaceae bacterium | reverse complement strand
CGGACGCTTCACGCAGTCGATGACATCCTGCGCGATTGCCATTATTTCGCCCGCGAGGCGATGAACGCGCCGAATTCGTCCTGATGATTACGGCCCATGTGGGCGCGGAACCGGAGGGCGGGAAGCCTGACCGGCGGCTTGGCGCGTCCGCTGCTCTAATCCAGCGAATAAAAGAAATGTCCCGTCCACCAAGCTGAATCGCTTGTCAGCCGGATAAGGAAAAGACCGATCCCTGCTGTCAGTCCAAGCCCAAAGAACAGGTTGCCGGTGCCACGCCGTGGGTCGTTTCTGTCGAAGAGTTTCGCCCATTGTGATCGGAGGCTGACAAGGGAAAACAGCAGCATCGCATCTACGACCAACGTCAGAATTTGCGAAGTTCGCGACGGATATTCATGTGCAGCGACAAGCACACGCCAGAGAAATGACATGATCAACAAGACAGCAACGATACGGTAAATCGTCCAGTTTTTAGTGGAAAAGGAAACACTGTCAGCCATGGGAAGTCCTCACGTCGTGATTTGAGAAACGTAAGCTGATATTTCCGCTGCGTCAATTTGACCGGAACAATAGTGTTCCCAACAGGATTTCTGGTATCCGGTCTTGTCTATCCGGTTGATTTCGTTCATGTTCCGGATGAGTGGGCGCTCAACAGAGAGATTATCATGAAGTTTGCAAAACTACTTCTTTGCCTGCTTGTTTCAGTGTTTGTTTTTCAAGCCCCGGCATCGGCCGCAGAAAAATCCATGATTGTCTTCGATGCCTCCGGTTCGATGTGGGCGCAGATTGATGGAAAGACACGTATCGAAATTGCGCGTGAAACAATCAGCAATGTGCTCGGCGCCTTCCCGGCAGACCGCGAGCTTGGGTTGATGGTTTATGGCCATCGGGAAAAAGGTTCGTGCAAGGACATTGAGCTGATGGTTCCTCCAGCGGCTGGAACCGCCTCGGCGATTTCTGACGCGGTAAACAAGATTAACCCGAAGGGCAAAACACCTTTGTCTGCAGCCGTTAAAATGGCGGCGGAAGAGTTGAAGTACACGGAAGAAAAGGCGACGGTTATTCTCATCACCGACGGCCTTGAGACTTGCAATGCTGACCCTTGTGCACTCGGCAATGAATTGGAAAAAGCAGGCGTTGATTTCACTGCACATGTTGTCGGGTTTGGCTTGACCGAAGAAGAAGGCAAGAAGGTTGCGTGTCTGGCTGAAAACACCGGCGGCAAATATATTAAGGCGTCTGACGCCAAGTCGTTGACCGACGCGCTGACCTCAACTGTCGTCGCCGCGCCCGAACCGGCACCAGAGCCTGCGCCCGCGCCGGAACCTGCCAAGATCGAAATCAACATCCGGCCGACAGCCGTTTTGGCTGAGGGTGGCGACCCGATTGAAAAAGAATACGGCGTGACATGGGAGTTCTATGCCATCGCGGCCGATGGATCTCGCGGCGAGCGGATTGATACCCAGTACAATGATTACAAAGGCATGATGCCTGCCGGCGATTACATCCTTGTCGCCCGCGCCGACAAAGCCGAGGCCGAGCAGAAAATCACATTGACGGACGATAAGCTTCTTGAACCTGTGATCGTCCTGAACGCAGGCGTGGTCAAAGTCACTCCGTTTGCCAACGAAGGCGCGGAGCCGGATGGATCGGCTGCGGTTGAATATACATTCCCCGGCGGCCAAACGACCAACTATGGCCCGAACCGGATTATCCTGCCTGCGGGCGAACAGTCCGTTCATGTGAAACTGGGTGAGGGAGAAGTCACCGAAGCGTTCACGCTCAAGGCCGGAGAGAAACTTGAGAAAAACATCATCGTCGGCACAGGTCATGTCGTGGCGAACGCTTATTATGTTGAAGGCGAGAAAATCGATTCCCCCGGCATGGCTATCGAAATCTACAAGGCCAAGGTCAAGCTCGACGGAACACGCGACAAGGCTGCCTACTTCTTTGGCGCTGATGCCAAGTTTGATCTTCCGCCGGGCGACTATGTTCTGTTTGCCAAAATTGAAGGCGCAAAGGCGGAAGCACCTTTCACTGTAAAAGTAGGCGAACTTGTCGAGCCGAAGGTTGTGTTGAATGCGGGCGTCTTGAAAGTAAAGGCACCGGGCAACGACGGCTGGAGAGTCATGTCAGCCAAGGAAAGCCTGAGTGGTGATCGGGAAAGCTTTGACTATGGTTTTGGCGAAGAATTCCAGACTACGCTGACCGCAGGTGATTATGTGATCGAGTCTGAATTCAAAGCCACCGGTGAAAAAAAGCTGACGCCGGTTACGATCAAGGCTGGCGAACGCCTCGAATTGACCATTCAGTAATTGCTTGACCCGATGCCTTGTTCGGTCAAGAATAAGGTATCGGGGTTTAACGGGTCTCCCGGTCAGGCGTAAAGCCCAAGCACCCAGACGCGCTGTCGTTATAACGGCAGCGAACTCTGGAGCTTGTGATGAAAAACCGGATATTGCCATATGAACTTTGGAATTTGATCGGTACGGCAAATGCGCCGTCGATTGTTGACGTGCGCATTGTTGAGGATGTTGCCGAGATACCTTTTGCGATACCGCGCTCAGTGCCAAGGCCCTACGATGGGGTATCGACGTGGGCCAATGAATTTGCCGGGAAGATCGTTGTTATTACCTGCCATAGAGGTTTGAAGCTCAGTGAGGGCGTGGCAGCGCAATTGCGGTTGCGTGGCATTCAATCCATCGTGCTTGAGGGCGGGTCCGTTGCTTGGCGAGATGCGGGACTGCCTACAGTCGAACTTGCATCTTTGCCGGAGAAAATTGCCGGAGTGACTCGGTGGGTCACGCGCGAGCGCCCGAAAATCGACCGGATTGCCTGCCCTTGGCTTATCCGCCGGTTTGTTGACCCACATGCGGAATTCCTGTTTGTCGAGGCGTCGCAGGTCAAAGGCGTTGCCGAAAGGTTCAGTGCCACACCGTTTGACAGTGACGATGTATTTTGGAGCCACAGGGGCGAGGCTTGCACTTTTGACACGATGATCGAAGAGTTCGGCTTAGCTTGTCCGGCACTGGATATCGTTGCCCAAATTGTGCGCGGCGCAGATACCGCGCGGCTTGATCTGGCGCCGCAAGCTGCGGGATTGCTTGCCATTTCATTCGGACTTTCGCGTAATTTTGATGATGATTTGGCGCAGCTTGATGCAGGAATGCTCACTTACGATGCGCTTTATGCCTGGGCCCGGGATGGGCAGGGCGAAACGCACAATTGGCCTGCAAAGGCGCTGAAATGAGCGTGCCTTCATTCGGGGAAGTCACCCGGACTTTCCTCAAGATCGGCCTGTTGTCCTTTGGGGGACCGGCAGGGCAGATCGCGTTGATGCATCGTGTTCTCGTGGACGAGAAAAAGTGGCTGGAGGAGAGACAGTTCCTCAACGCCTTGAACTTCTGCATGCTTTTGCCCGGCCCGGAGGCGATGCAACTTGCCACTTATTCGGGTTGGCTTATGCACGGCGTTCGCGGCGGCTTGGTTGCGGGATTATTGTTCATCGCGCCCGGTGCGCTTGTGCTTCTGGCGCTGTCTTGCGCCTATGTTTTTCTGGGTGATCAAGACTGGATGACCGGTCTTTTGTTCGGGCTGAAGGCGGCAGTGCTGGCATTGGTTCTCGAGGCACTCTTGCGTGTGTCGAGACGGGCGTTGAAGGGCCGGTTCGCTTATGTCTTGGCGCTGTCGGCATTTGTCGCGATTGCCTTTCTAAAGCTGCCGTTTCCGCTGGTCATCCTTGCTGCCGCCACACTGGGAACTGTGCAGCATCTCCTTTCCGCCAAGTCCGCTGTTGATCTTCCAGTTCCGGAATCACGGTTTAGCGGACGTCAGGTGAGTCATGCAGCCAATCTCGGAAATACCCTTATCTGGCTCTGTATATGGTTGGTTCCGCTCGCGGCGATTGTCCTTCTTGATCCGGCTGGCGGTTTCTTCAAGGATGCCGCGCTGTTCTTTTCCAAGGCGGCAATTGTCACATTTGGAGGCGCCTATGCTGTGTTGGTCTACGCGGGGCAGCAAGCGGTGGAAGTCTACGGCTGGTTGAAGCCGGGCGAGATGGTGACTGGGCTCGGGCTTGCCGAAACGACGCCGGGTCCGCTCATATTGGTTCTGGTATTTGTTGCTTTTGTCGGCGGCTCGCGAATTGTGGGACTTGATCCTTTTACGGGCGGGATGCTTGGCGGGCTGACAGCGTTGTGGTTCACTTTTGTCCCCTGCTTTTTATGGGTATTTGCCGGCGCGCCCTATATTGAAGCTGCTTCGCGCGTGAAGTGGCTGTCGGCAGCGCTTTCGGCGGTAACCGCGGCTGTCGTCGGCGTAATCGCCAATCTTGCACTTTGGTTCGGGCTACATGTTCTGTTTGGCAATTTCTCAGAAATTGTCTTGGGGCCGGTTCATTTGCCACACATAATGTTCGGCCAGTTTGATATCTGGTCCGCTTTTATTGCGGCCGCGGCTGGTGTTGCCTTGATGCGGTTTCATACCAATCTGTTTTGGGTGATCGGTGGCTCTGCTGTTGCCGGGATGATCGTCAGACTGGCGGGACTCGCTTGAACTCAATCGAACAGGCTGGACACTGACTCTTCCGAAGAAGTGCGCGAAATTGCTTCGCCGATCAGTTCGGCAATAGGCAAGATGCGAATATTATGGGCGGATTCGACTGCCTGCGTTGGCTGGATGGAATCGGTGATGACCAATTCCTTCAGCTTGGACGCGCCGATCCTCGCCACCGCGCCGCCGGACAAGACGCCGTGGGTGATATAGGCAGTGACCGACGTGGCGCCGTTCTTGAGCAGTGCCTCGGCCGCATTGCACAATGTTCCACCGGAATCAACGATATCGTCGATCAAGAGGCAATCCTTGCCGCGCACATCGCCGATGACATTCATCACTTCCGATTCACCGGCACGTTCGCGGCGTTTGTCGACAATGGCCAATTGGGCATCGAGCCGCTTGCCGAGTGAGCGGGCGCGGACCACGCCACCGACATCCGGTGAGACGACAATAACGTTTGAAACGTCGTATTTTGCCTTGATGTCGCGGGCCATTACCGGGACAGAATAGAGATTGTCGGTTGGAATGTCGAAAAAGCCCTGAATCTGGCCGGCGTGAAGATCGAGAGTCAAAACGCGGTTGGCGCCGGCCTCTGTAATAAGATTTGAAACCAGCTTGGCAGAGATTGGTGTGCGCGGGCCCGGCTTTCGGTCCTGTCGGGCATAGCCGAAATAGGGGATAACTGCAGTTATGCGCCGTGCGGACGAGCGGCGCATCGCATCGATCATGATGAGAAGCTCCATCAGATGATCATTTGCTGGATAGGAAGTAGACTGCAAGACGAATACATCTTCGCCACGCACATTTTCCTGAACCTCAACAAAAATCTCCTGATCGGCAAATCGACGTACGCTTGCCTTGCCCAGTGGGATGTTGAGATATTTCGCGACGGATTCTGCCAGTACTCTGTTCGAATTGCCTGCGAAAATTTTCATGCGCTTGGGTCCCCGGCTCGCCGTTCGGTCCATTGAAGGCGCGTGTAACGGGCGCAGCCAAAAGATTCAAGCGAGAGTCGAGCAAGATGATGAATAATCACATGAAAGTTTTACTTCAGACAGTTTTATGTCTGTCCGCCGCGCTGCCACACCGCAAATTCCCCCATCGCCTTGTCGGCTATCGATTCAAGTGTGGTCGCCGGAACGACAGACCAAGGGTTGGCGGCGTCACTGCCTGCAACACTTACCTGGCCCTGAATTCGGTGAAGCCGGTTGCCTGATGGATCAAGGATGTCGAAAACGTAGATGACCGTTGTGTTCGAGCCTTCACCAAGGACGCTGAAATAACCCTTGATAACATGCGTCGCGGTCATGTCCGTCGAGGCAACTATCGCAATGTTTTGTTCTCTGGCGCGGGCGGAGATGCGGCGCGATAGCGGGGTCACTTTTTCAACGGGTGCGCCAATGATCGGTGCAAAACGCATGCGGATGGTTGCCGTTGACGCCAAGGTTTGAGGATTAGTCGTTTCCTGTCCAGTCAGTGTCGAAGGCGGTTTCACCTGCGGGCCATCCGGACCTTTCAAAACCGGGGCGGCATTTGTATCGACCCCAAAAGTTGCATCCGTGCTGTTGCAGGCAGCGAGAGCCGCGATCATGCCTATCGACATGGAAAATAATAGGGCAAGTCGGAGGATTTTCATGATCGGTGGCCTCCCGTAAGGCTGCACTTTTTCTGTGACTGAGTTGAGAACACGGATTCAGCGTACAATCAAGTCGAGAGGAAGGCGGGAGAGTGGCTCGGCGGCAGCTTCGCCGATTAACGATGTGCGTCCAAGGCACATGGCAGTATTGGTTTCTGAATCCATGATGATCATATGAGCGAATAACACCATCCCGGGCTGAACAATTACCGGGTTGTTTGCATAAAACATTGGCATGTCCATCCAGGAGGGGGTGAAGCGCGCGCCAAGCGAATAGCCACATGCGTTCAGCCGGTGCCGGATCAAACCGTGTGCATCCATGACCGCAGCGTGCGCCCCGAAAACTTCGCCAAATGTTTTGCCCGGCACCATTGTTGCCTCGACGGCGAGCAGCGCTTCATGGGCCGCGGCCTGCAAT
>JANMEX010000393.1:0-5340 GCA_031377485.1 Phyllobacteriaceae bacterium | reverse complement strand
ATCGAGAACCGGACGCGCCTCGTCAATCATGCCTGTATCCGGACGGGTGTAAACAGATTCGCGGGTTTCGATGAGGATGCGGGTTTCGGCCATGTATTTTGGCGAGACCATCAGCACAACGGCCGCGGCCAGCGCTGTGATGACCAATGACCAAAACAGGATTTTGAACTTGCTGCGCCACAGGCTTGCAAACAGGTGCGCGACATCAATGTCGAGATCACCATCCAACCGGTTTGCACTTGCCATGACACATCACTCCACGCTCACTATGCGCGCAAGGGTAAATGCATATGGTAACCGCAGGGTTAAGAGAATGACGAAGCCAGACGCCTGCGTTACCGGATTTTTACGGACAATCGGTGCAGCTTAACCGGCCATTAACCCTAACCAATTGATAACGACAGCATGAGAGCCGGTCCCTCCCGTCCGGCATGACTGTTTTGAAGTTGGTTCAGATGACACGGGTTTTTGGTATCATCCTCCTCACCTCCGGCCTGGCGCTGTCGGCGTGCTCAAGCTATCGCCCCGCCCCTCCGGCATTTCATGAGGCGATCAACAAGCCTTATGTTTTGGATGCAGGTGACCGCGTGCGCGTGACTGTATTTGATCAGGCGAACCTGACGAACACATATGCAGTTGATCAGGGTGGCTATATTGCGTTTCCATTGATCGGCTCGGTGGCAGCTCGCGGTCATACGGCCAAGCAACTTGAAGCGCAGATTGCTGCGCAACTTCAGCAAGGCTATCTACGCTCGCCCGACGTTTCGGTGGAAATGGATCGCTATCGTCCGATTTTCGTGATGGGCGAAGTCGGGGCTGCCGGGCAGTATTCCTATGTTCCGGGACTGACGGCCCAGAAGGCCATTGCGGTAGCGGGCGGTTATTCCGTGCGCGGATATCAGGACAATGTTGACATCACTCGCACTGTGAACGGCAAGGTGATGACGGGCCGCGTGCTGATCTCTGATCCAATTCTGCCGGGCGACACGATTTATGTGCGCGAACGCCTGTTCTAATTGCGCATGACAACCATCCAAAAACCTCTGCGGATCGTTCATTGCTTCAGATCACCGATTGGCGGAATTTTCCGTCATGTGCGGGATCTGGTTGATGCGCAGATTGCCAATGGTCATCTGATCGGGATTGTCTGCGACTCTTCCACCGGCGGAGAATATGAAGCCAAACTGTTTGATGCGATGCAGCCGAAACTTGCACTCGGGCTGACCCGCGTTCCCATGCAGCGCCACATCGGCCCCGGTGATGTTGTGGCAGCATGGCGCACTTACAAAGCAATTTCCAAATTGAATCCGGACGTGTTGCACGGACATGGCGCCAAGGGCGGCGTCTATTCGCGTGTGTTCGGATCACTGTTACGGGTTTTCAGGTCTCGCGTAGCCCGTCTTTATTCACCGCACGGCGGCAGCCTGCATTATGACAACAATGTTCTGTCGGGAAAGATATTCTTTCTGGCCGAGCGCGTCTTGGAACGGATGACTGACTGCATACTGTTCGTTGCTGATTATGAACGACGCACGTTCATCGAAAAAATCGGCGTGCCGCGCAACGCGGTGGTCGTCTACAATGGTTTGCGGCCGGGTGAATTTGAGCCGGTACAAATCGCTCCGGATGCAGCGGATTTTCTGTACATCGGCATGATGCGCGACTTGAAGGGCGCGGACCTGTTTATAGACGCTTTGGCGATTGCGTCCAACACGACCGGCAAAGCGCTGAATGCGGTGATGGTGGGCGCCGGCGATGACTTGCCCAAGTATATGCATCAGGTCAAACGGCTTGGTCTTGCAGACCGTATTGCATTTCACGACCCGATGCCTGCCCGGCAGGCTTTTGCCATGGCGCGGGCAATTGTTGTGCCCTCCCGCGCGGAGGCGATGCCTTATATTGTTCTGGAAGCCGTGGCGGCGGGCATGACGATGATTGCCACGCGTGTCGGCGGGGTGCCGGAGATTCTAGGAACGACATCCATCGCACTTTGCGATGTCAGCGCAGAAGCCATCGCTGAAAAGATGGTGATGCAAATCCGGGAGCCGGCGACTTTTTCCGAAGGCATGCCGACGCGCGATACACTCAGACAAAAATTTGGCGTGGATGTTATGGCGCGGCAGATTGAACAGCAGTACCGGGCGATCTTGGAGGCATGAAATGTGCACTCCAGCAATACGGTCAAAACACCGCTTCTTAAGCCATTTCGTTTATGGCTTTGGCATCATGCCAGTTTCGGTGCCCCTATGAACGAAATCGATCCAAATTTCCGCTTCAACGCAAATGCGGTGCGGGGCCATGATATCGGCTTGCCGGACGCCAAGCGAAAGGCCGAATTGAACGCGATTGCAGAACAGGTCGCGCTGCAATACCGCGCGGATTCGATGTCACCGATCATTGTCACCGGCACATTGCGGCTGGTGGAGTTTGCGCTGCTGGTTCTCGCCGGCTTCGTCATTTATATGTTTTATGTTGGCGTCAACCGGACACTGATGTGGCAGTATCCGGCTGTGATCCTTGGCGGCTCGATGTTGATGGTGATCATCCTTGAACTGGGAGATGCCTATCAGCTTGCCGCCTTGCGCAAGCCGTGGGGCCAGTTCGGGCGCATCCTGTTTTCGTGGTCCGGCGTTTTTGCGATTCTGGCACTGGCAGCATTTTTTCTCAAAGTTTCATCGGACTTTTCGCGTGTCTGGCTGGCGACATGGTTCGGCACAGGCTTTGTATCGCTGTTCATCTTGCGTCTGGTTCTGGCCCGTCTGATCAAAGGCTGGGCGCGCAACGGCAAGATGGAGCGACGGGCGCTGATCGTTGGCGGCGGCAAGACGGCGGAGAGCTTGATACGCTCCATTGAGGTGCAGCCCGACAACGACATCCGCATTTGCGGCATATTCGATGATCGCGATGATGTCCGCTCGCCGCCAGTCGTGGCTGGCTATCCCAAGCTTGGCACCATTGACGAGTTGATTGAATTTTCGCGCATCGCCCATATCGACATGCTGATTGTGGCGCTGCCGCTGACTGCCGAGGCGCGCGTTTTAAAGCTCCTCAAGCAACTCTGGGTGCTGCCGCTGGACATCCGGCTTTCGGCTCATGCCAACAAGTTGCAGTTTCGCCCGCGCGCTTATTCGCACATTGGCACCGTACCGATGCTCGATATTTTCGACAAGCCGATCACAGATTGGGATTCGGTCGCCAAGCGGACGTTCGATATTGTTTTCAGCATTCTGGGTATTATCGCTTTGTCGCCATTCATGCTTGGTGCGGCGATTGCCATCAAGCTCGACAGCCCCGGTCCGGTGCTGTTCAGGCAAAAGCGGCATGGGTTCAATAATGAGGAAATAAACGTCCTCAAGTTCCGCTCGATGTACACTGACATGTCCGATCCAACCGCCAAGCAGGCGGTGACCAAGGGCGACCCGCGCGTTACCAGGGTCGGGCGCTTTATCCGCAAGACGTCGATTGATGAATTGCCACAATTTTTCAATGCGCTACGCGGCGATCTTTCGCTTGTCGGCCCCAGGCCCCATGCCATTTCCGCGCAATCGCGCGACCGGATGTTTGCGGAAGTTGTGGAAGGCTATTTCGCCCGCCACAAGGTCAAGCCGGGTGTTACCGGATGGGCGCAAATCAGCGGCTGGCGCGGCGAGATTGATACCGATGAAAAGATCAAGATGCGCACCGAATGCGATCTATACTACATCGAGAACTGGTCGCTGTGGTTTGATCTCAAAATCCTATTCCTCACACCCTTCCGCCTACTCAACACGGAAAATGCATATTGAGCACGATTGCCTACACGCATGTTGTTGATCCTGCTCAGCGCTCGCGGGCGGTGAACCGGCTGATCACTGTGTTTGCTGTTGCGCTTGGAATACTTCTGTCCGGCTATGTTTTGAACGAGCCGGCGCCGTATGAAATTTACATGACCGGTATGATCGCCATCTGGGCGCTGTTCGGCCTTCGCCTGTCGCGCACCAATGCGCCGCTTTTGATGATCCTGGTGGTGTTCAACATCGGCGGAATGATTGCGATGACGCAGATGGCGGAACTCAAAGATGCGCCGCTCTATATTGCCGTCTCGCTGTTTCTCGCCTTCACGGCCGTCTTCTATGCAGCGGTGATTGAGCAGGACCGGACGCTGCTGCCGGTTATCTACAATGCCTATGTTGTGGCGGCGTTGTTCACCTCGTTGCTTGGCATTGCAGGCTATTTCCATCTTTTCCCCGGCGCGGCGATCTTCACCCTGTATGACCGCGCGCGCGGCGGATTTCAGGATCCGAACGTGTTCGGTCCCTTTCTGATGCTGCCTGCGGCCTGGCTGCTTCACGGGGCGCTCAAGGGCCGGATTGCGATGATGCCGCTGCGGTTTTTGGGGCTTTTGATTGTCTCGGTTGGGGCGTTTCTGTCGTTTTCGCGCGCCGCTTGGGGGATGTTGGTGTTGGTCATGGCGTTGGTTCCGATGTTCATGTTTGCCGCCAGCCATGACAAGCGCTTCCGGTTGCGCATCGTTATCATCGCGACCATTGCCTTTGTGTCGCTTGCTTTGATGTTGGTAATCGCCCTGCAAATCCCGCAGATATCGGACCTGTTTTCGCAGCGCGCCAAGCTGGTGCAGGATTATGACGGCGCGCGCCTTGGGCGCTTTGCCCGCCATTGGCTCGGCTTCCTGATGGCGACAGAACATCCGCTTGGTATCGGCCCGTTGGTGTTTGGCCCGATCTATGGCGAAGACACGCACAACATGTGGCTCAAAGCGCTGCTTGACTATTCCTGGGTAGGCTTTGCCGGTTGGCTGACGCTGGTGATGCTGACGCTTGGGCTCGGCTTCAAAATCCTGTTCCGCAATCGCTATTGGCAGCCGTTCCTGATCTGCGCCTATTCGGTATTTGTCTCGCATATGGTGATCGGCAACATCATCGACATTGACCACTGGCGTCATTTTTATCTGGTGACCGGAATTATCTGGGGATGCCTCGGGCTCGAGTATCGTCATCAGAATGCGCTAACTCGGCAAACTCCACAGTTTGCGGCTTGACCTTGCCGGTCACCCGATTATAGAAGGCACCGGTTCGGAGTGTGGCGCAGCCCGGTTAGCGCACTAGTCTGGGGGACTAGGGGTCGTGGGTGCGAATCCCGCCACTCCGACCAATAAATCCTTGATATTGTTATGTATTTTTAATCGCGCTTCGGCGCGGCGCTTTCGCATATCGGAACAAATGGCGTCCGATTGGCGCATTCCGGAAGCGCTTGTCATGGCTGGCGGCAAACATGAACATCGGAACCAACGCCATGACCAACACCAACATCCCCCAAGCGGCGCGCGAAAACGACAGAAAC
>JANMEX010000369.1:0-6311 GCA_031377485.1 Phyllobacteriaceae bacterium | reverse complement strand
GACTGAGGCCGACAAAGCCGGCTTGTATGGCCACGATGACAGAGAGCGCGACGAGTACGTAATTGTAACTAAACGACATGCCCCCCAGTTCCGTTGTATGGAACTCCCCATATCCCGCCTGCACACATGAACAAGCCCGTCTTTCTATTTCGCATGCAGCCGCCCTTGCGACAAGCACAGCCTCGATACACCGGCATGAGGCCACATCTGCGAACCCTATTCAAATTGCGTCCAACTGCCATTCAACTCCCGCCAGACCTTTGTCCTCCAGAAACGCGTTGGCCTTGCTGAAATGTCCGCAACCTGAAAATCCGCGATACGCCGAAAGCGGCGACGGATGCGCGGCTTCAAGGATCAGGTGGCGCGCCGGGTTGATCAGCGATCTCTTCTTTTGCGCGTGACTGCCCCACAGCATGAAGACAGCAGGCGAAGTCCGGCTTCCGGCATGGGCAATAATTTCATCAGTGATTTCCTCCCAACCCAATTCTTGATGGGAGCCTGGTTTGCCGTCTTCAACGCTCAGCACCGTGTTGAGCAGCAGCACACCCTCTTTGGCCCACGATTCGAGAAAACCGTGACCTGATGGTTTGATGCCAAGATCACGGTCCATTTCCTTGAAAATGTTGCGCAGAGAAGGCGGGATTGCAACGCCAGGCGAAACGGAAAAAGCCAGACCATGCGCCTGACCTTGGCCATGATAGGGGTCCTGTCCGAGAATGACCGCCTTGATGTTTTCCGGCTTGACCAGTTCCAATGCGCGGAATCGGCGCGGAATCGGCGGGTAAATTGGCACTCCTGCGCTTTCCCAGTTTTCCAACATTCCCGCCAGCGCATGGCTGCGTTCTGATTGTAAAACGCCTCGCAAAACCGGCTGCCATTCCGGCGGAACATCAAATGCGGGTTTCATGTATCAGTCCACATAAAGCCGCAAGTCATGGACTTCCTTGAAGCCTAGGACTTCCCTGATCTTACGGTTGGATAACAACCCTTCAAACTCGCCGATATCTCGGCTTAACGATACATTCGGGTAGCGCCGTTTTGCAAGTTCGCGCGAAGGGATGTTTGAGGACGCAGTGTCATTGGCGGCGTTGAACATCTGGCCTTAGTCCGTAATATCAGCATTGATGTTGGCAATTCGTGGGCAATCAAGTGGTGTCAGATCAATGTTGAAGACCTCATAGCCCTTGTCGGCGAGCCACGGCAAAACATGTCGCCCCGCCTTGCCCGATCCGCCCGCGAACGCAATACGCTTTGCCATGAAGTTTTCCTGATTCTTGTATCTGCGGCATACATGCGCCAAGAAAGGCTGCGGTCAACCACCAAGACAATAGATTTCAGTGTTGAAGCCGCCTTCCCCTTCCGCTAGAAGCAGCCTCAGGCACCCGTAGCTCAGTTGGATAGAGTGTTGGATTCCGAATCCAAAGGTCGCAGGTTCGAATCCTGCCGGGTGCGCCACAACTTTCATGAATTGGCGTATCAGCGCTTCCGGCGAAATCGAAGCAGGCGGAAGACGGTCTCGCCTTGGGCTGATGGTAGCCTAAGCCGATCTTACCCCTAAGGTTAAGGCGGACAATATTCAGAAAAAGCAAAGAACCCATGCCCTTGATGATAGTTGAGCGGCCTCACCAAAATTGTGGGTAGCGCATTTAGCGAAACGTTGGCAAAGTCAACCAATGAGGTTAAACGCAACGAGCCACACAGCCCCCACTCTCGAGACCGAACGTCTTCGTCTTCGCGGATTAAAAGCATCTGACTTGGACGCATTCCAGCAGATGTATTGCGACCCACTTGTCTACAGTCTTTTGACGGGCAAGCCACTGTCGCGAGAAGATGCATGGGCGCGCATGCTGCGCCTGGCGGGGCTATGGGAATTGTCCGGCTACGGCTATTGGGCCTTGGAGGACAAGATCACAGGCGTGCTGGCGGGCATCGCCGGGTATGCGGAATTCCATCGCACAATCCAACCCAGTATAGTGGGTAAGCCAGAATTTGGCTGGGCCCTCGCCAGTTCCTTCCACGGAAAAAAACTATCACCGGAAGCGGTTTCGGCGATTCAAGCATGGGGTGACGAGGAACTCGATTCAGATGAAACCTCTTGCATCATTGCAACTAAAAATGCCCCTTCGATCCACTTGGCTCACAAGATCGGCTTTAGAACCGTGGCTGAAGGCCCCTACAACGAGGTGCAGCACCTGGTACTGCTGCGCCAGCGGCCATGAGCGTCATTTGACTTTGCGTCGCGCTTCAAATGATGCCTGCAATATGGCAGGCCTACCGCTTTTTGACACCTGTGGCGACTGATGACGAGTGTCCCGTCGATCACGCCTCGGCCTCTACTCTAGCCCGCCCACAGCATTCTGCGACAAGGGCTTACGCCGCCTAGACGGACGTGAGGAGGTTAAAGTACAGAAACAATGAGTCAGAAGTTCTCCGTTTCATCCACTCCGGTGCGCCACTATTTCCACCATTCGGGAACAAAACTGGGCACCTGCGTCCCTTTTTTAACATCGCAAACAAGGACAGGCGCTCGTCAGATCGGCCGTGCTGGATTGCCCACCACTCGCGTACCGGAAGCCACATTGCGTATGACGACCGCACCGGCGCCGACGATTGCACCGTCTCCCACAGTGACGCCCGGCAGCAAAATCGCGCCGCCACCAATCCATACCTCTTCGCCGATGGTTACCGGCAACGCTCGCTCCAGACCACGGCGTCGCTCGTCAAGCCCGTGGGCATGGTCGGCACAATATATCTGCACCTTGGGTCCCAGCATGGTGCGCCGTCCGATGCGGACAGGGGCTGTGTCGAGGATAACGCAGTGCGCGTTTATGTACACGCTGTCGCCAAGAGCGAGGTTCCGGCCATAGGCCACGTGGAGTGGCGCTTCAATGAAAACCCCCTCACCGATAGCGGCGAAAAGCGCAGCGAAATCCGGCGCATAGGGACCACGCAGCGCGGGGTCCATGGTGGCATGACGCCAGCATGCCTGCCGTGCGGCGGCCCGCAACGCCTCGAGCTCGGGCGTCATGCAGGTATACCAACGTCCGTCGGCTACTTCGGCGAGCGCTGAGGGCGGCGAATGGATGGCTGTCATTGGTATCGTCACTTGCCGGTTGCGCGGTTTCCCGACCAATAAAGTCTATCACGGGAGATTATAACTGAAGAAGATCGCTGCCGGTTAGAAATTTCTTCGCTCTGTTTCCGCTGATTGTTCAAACCCATCATGGTCTCGCAGTTTCCAAGTGCATGCGAATATATCTTGTTGGAGAGCATTCATGTTCCCGATGCACAATTATGACCGGTCCGCCATCCGGTACATCGCAATTGTTCTGACGAGACCAGCATTTTACAATCCGCGTATGCACCATACCAACATCATAAAGACTGGCGATGACCGCTGTTGCATTGTCGCGGTATAGGAAAGCATAGGCGCATTGGCGGCGGTGCGGCAGCAGATGATTGCCACGCTCGAAAGCTTCCGCCAACCCCTTGAAGATCTTGGCGGCGGCTTGGGCGCGACTGACCCGGTTTCGGGAAATGTAGTTCTGCCATTGAAATTGGGTTCATCTGAACAGCGTGTGGCATTCGATCCGTCTTTTGGCGGAACCATGACGCTCGCTGTGCGTTTCGCAATCAGTTTTGTTTGATGGAGATGGCAATGCCGCTGATGCCGGGAATGGGTGCAATAGCTCATGACGAGGGCTGCACATTCCGGGTTTGGGCGCCGCATGCAGAATCCGTAAAGGTTCGCATTCTCCAAGGCAGCAAAGGCAGGGGCAAGCTCACCAAGCTTGTCGCAGAAGGCAATGGCCATTGGGCAGTGGATGTGCCTGGCGTGAAAGCGGGCGATGAATACAAGTTCATTGTCAAAAATGGTGCCAAGGTGATGGAGCGGATTGATCCTCACGCCCGTCAAGTGACCAGTTCTGTCGGGACCGGCATTGTGGTTGATCCTGCTGCCTTCGACTGGCAGGGCGATGAATTCGTGCTGCCACCGCATAATGAATTGATCATTTATGAACTGCACGTGGGTTCGTTTTTATCCAGGGACGGCGAAGTGGGCACCCTGGAAACGGCACTTGACCAGTTGGGCCATTTGAAACGGCTTGGTATCAATGCCATCCAGATCATGCCGGTGAAGGAATTTGCCGGCGATCTGAGCTGGGGGTACAATCCCGCCAATATTTTTGCGGTGGAAAGCGTATATGGCGGACCAGATGCCCTGCGCACCTTTGTTCGTGAGGCGCACAAAAATGGCATCGCTGTCATCCTTGACGTAGTTTACAACCATTTTGGTCCAAGCGATCTCGACCTTTGGCAGTTTGACGGGTGGAGCGAGAACGACAAGGGCGGCATTTACTTTTACAATGATGAGCGCTCCAATACGCCATGGGGGGACACGCGTCCGGATTATGGCCGTGAAGAAGTGCGCCAGTTCATCCGCGACAATGTCGTGATGTGGTTGACCGAATACCGGATGGATGGCCTGCGTTTTGACATGACGCTCTACATCCGCTCCATCGCGGGAAATGGGTCTGACGACATTGCTGAAGGTTGGAGCCTTTTGCAGTGGATCACAGAAGAAATCCGCACCATCAAGGGCCGGCGTATTGCCATCGCCGAGGACTTGCGAACCGTTGATGCGCTGACAAATCCGGTATCGATTGGCGGCGCAGGCTTCCATGCGCAGTGGGATGCCAATTTTGTGCATCCGGTGCGCGAGGTTGTCATCACGGGTTCGGATGAGCACCGTTCCATGGATGCAGTGCGTGACGCCATTGCCTTCAACTATGGCGGCGATGCGTTTCGCCGTGTGGTCTATTCCGAATCCCATGATGAGGTTGCCAACGGGCGGGCGCGCGTGCCGCATGAAATCGACCCGGATGACAACAAGGGCTGGTTTGCGCAAAAGCGTTCGACGCTTGCTGCCGGGCTTGTATTCACTTCGCCCGGCATTCCCATGTTGTTTCAGGGCCAGGAATTTTTGGCTGGCGAATGGTTTCGCGACGATGTGCCACTAGACTGGCATTTGCGCGACGAATTTCGCGGCATCGTGCGTCTGTACGCAGACCTTGCAAAACTTAGGCTCAACCGGCTTGGCACCACTCGCGGATTGAGCGGCCAGGGTGTCGATGTCCACCATGTCAATGATGCCATGAATATGATTGCCTTTCATCGCTGGGCAAAGGGCGGAGCGGGCGATGATGTTTTGGTGGTGATGAATTTTGCAAACGCGCCGCGCGAGAATTATCGTATCGGTTTTCCCGCATCAGGACACTGGGAGCTGCGCTTCAACAGCGATTCAGGGTATTACAGTCCAGAATTTGGCGATGGACACGCTGTGTCTGTGGACACGGAATTAGGTGAGCGTGATGGCAAGGCAGCGTCAGCCGAGGTTTCGGTAGCGCCTTACAGTTTCCTGATTTACTCGCAAAATCCGGGGTGAAACCAGCCTCACGGGAACCTTGTCGGAAACACTTGCTGATTTATGTGCGCCGACCAAAAGGGAAATTTTTGACGGATAACCCTTGGGTCAGGACCTAGTGCCCGCCGCCACCGCCTGCGCTTTCAGGTGGTTTGCGCATGACCACGGCAAATATCGCAAGGCCGACGAACAGATAGGTCAAGAGATTGAACACATCGGCAAATGACATGACCACCGCTTGCTGGCGGACCTGGCCTGCCATTTTGGCAATTGCTGCCGATTGACCATCGACGCCGCCAGCCCCCAGTTTCAGCGCCATGTTGCTCATGCGGTTGACGGCGATATCGCTGCCCCAGTTCACGTGATCTGCAAGGCGTGAATAATGCAGTGCCTGGCGCTGGGTCAGCACGGTGTTGATTACTGCCAAGCCGACTGCGCCACCAAGATTGCGGGTCAGGTTGAACAGCCCTGACGCATTTTTGATGCGATGCGGCGGCAAGGTGCCAAGTGCCAGATTGTTGATCGGAACCATGGCAAGCATGAGCGAGCAGCCACGCAATATCTGCGGCACCATCAGTTCCCAGAAATCCCAATCGGACGTGATGTGCGAGGCCATCCATGTGCCTGCACCGAAGCCGATAAAGCCGATCAGCATCATGATCCGCAAATCGATCTTGCGCGAGAGGATGCCAGCAATTGGTGCTGTCAGGAACATGGCAAGACCGGAGACGAAGACCGCCTGCCCGATCATCAGGGAATCATAGCCGCGCACACGGCCGAGGAAGACGGGATAGAGGTAGGTCAATCCATAAAGGCCGATGCCCATTACAAACGAAAAAACTGAGCCGAAGGCGAAGTTGATGTCGCGAAAGGCGGTCAAATCGAC
>JANMEX010000367.1:0-9449 GCA_031377485.1 Phyllobacteriaceae bacterium | reverse complement strand
ACCACCAAGGCCGTCACCAAGGGCTATGCCATTGGCTCTGCAGGTCTTGGCGCGCTGGTCCTGTTTGCGGCCTACTCGAACGACCTGAAGTTCTTCGCCGCTGCGGCGAATGCCGATGGCGCGACAGTTTACCCGTACTTCAAGGGCATCGGCGAAATCTCGTTCGACTTGTCCAACCCGTATGTCGTCGCCGGCCTGATCTTCGGCGGTCTCATTCCCTACCTCTTCGGCGGTATCGCAATGACGGCTGTCGGCCGTGCTGCTGGCTCCATCGTTGAAGAAGTCCGTCGTCAGTTCCGCGAAGACAAGGGCATCATGGCGGGCACATCCAAGCCCGACTACGCCCGTGCAGTCGATATCCTGACCAAGGCTGCCATCAAGGAAATGATCATCCCGTCGCTGCTGCCGGTACTCGCACCGCTGGTGGTTTACTTCGGCGTGCTGCTTATCTCCGGCTCGAAGGCTTCTGCCTTTGCTGCACTCGGCGCATCGCTTCTCGGCGTGATCGTCAACGGCCTGTTCGTCGCCATCTCGATGACCTCGGGCGGCGGCGCGTGGGACAATGCCAAGAAGTCGTTTGAGGACGGTTTCGTCGACAAGGACGGCGTCAAGCATCTCAAGGGTTCGGAAGCCCACAAGGCATCTGTGACGGGCGACACGGTCGGCGATCCGTACAAGGACACCGCAGGCCCTGCCGTCAACCCGGCGATCAAGATCACGAACATCGTGGCCTTGCTGCTGCTGGCTGTGCTTGCGCACTAAGCCACGCGAACTGTTGAAGTAATAAGCCCCGCCGAAGTAATTCGGCGGGGTTTTTTATTGGCCCCATGAAAAACATTTTTTTTCGCTGATTGGTGTAGACTGCAGGTATAAGACCACTGCATTGGCGAGGAGGCACTTTCATGCGAATGGTTCCAGCATTGACATCCCTGTTACTCATCGGCGCGGCACCTGCATTTGCGGGGGAGGCGAATGTTCTTTTGTCCAAGCATCTCTATGCCGGGACCCTTTCCGATGGTGACAAGGCACTGGCGTGGCTGGGCGGTGATGCCAAGACGGGAGCCGAAGCCAAGGCGGCACAAGGTCTGTTGGCATTCGCCGCAGGCGTTGAGCATCTTGGCCAAGCGCTGCACCGGCATGGCCTCGAAACCCATCCCGGCGGCGCGATGATGCAACTGCCAATCCTGCGGATGCCCGTTGAACCAAATCCAAATCCCGAACCGATCACCTACGAAAAATGGCGCGCGATTTTGCAGACATTGTTCGATGATCTAAACAAGGCCGACGCGCTTCTGGCGCAAGGTGTGGAGAATGATGTCACCGGCGAGGTGAAGTTGAACCTCGACTTGATGAAAGTCCGCATGGACCTCAACGGCGACGGCACTTCAACGGAAACAGAATCATTTGGTGCGATCTTGCAAGCGCTGTCACGCGGCACCGCGCCATCGTCACCACCGGACTTGAACTTCGCCTTCGACAAGGCAGATTTGTTGTGGCTGCGCGGCTACATCCAGTTTCTGACAGCGTCCGCCGAGTTTGGATTGGCTGTGGATTTTGAAGAAAGTTTCATCAAGACAGCACATGCTTATTTCCCGCGCGCTGGCTTGCCGATGGCGCAGGAGTTGCTCGCCCCCGCAATGGCAGGCGGCTTTGTTGACAATTCGATCGGCGATGCCATTGCGATGATCCATCTTTTGAATTGGAAGGTGACCGATCCTGACCGGCTGAAAGATGTGCGTACCCGTCTTGTCACGCTGGCGACACTCAGCCGCGAAAGCTGGAAGGCGGCGCGGGCCGAAATTGACAATGACAAGGAATGGTTGCCCAACGCCAAACAGACAGGTCGCTGGGGTATGGATGTTGACGACGCGACGATTGACGGCTGGCTGGCGGTCATGGGCGAGTTTGAAGCCGTGCTTGAAGGCAAGAAACTGATGCCGCATTGGCGTTTCAACAAGGGGCTTAGCATCAAGCGCCTGTTCGAGGAATCAACCCGGATCGACGCTGTTCTGATCGTTGCCGGCGTGGATGCCATCCCTTTCCTGGAATCGGGGCAAATCTCGACTAGCGCCGATTGGAATTCACTGACATCCACATTCCGTGGCAATTTTCTGGGTTATGCGCTCTGGTTCAATTGATGAACGGAAGCGATTTACAACGCGCCGGACATCACCAGTCAAACAAAACCCGCCGGGACAATCCGGCGGGTTTTCTGAAGTCGCAAAGACGTAACGAGCGAGCCTGATCCTCAGTAAAGATCGCCATTGCCCGTATTCAAACT
Organism: Phyllobacteriaceae bacterium; assembly: GCA_031377485.1. GTDB lineage: Bacteria > Pseudomonadota > Alphaproteobacteria > Rhizobiales > Rhizobiaceae > JANMEX01. The sequence continues at coordinate 7,168 of JANMEX010000367.1, read as the reverse complement.
CGGTGCGCCACCGCGACCAAGTCCAGAGAGCACCTGTCCGATAAAGGTCATGTCCTTGCCGCCGGTTGGTGTCACGCGTTTGACAAAATCGAATACCTTGCCATCCTTGAGGCCGTAGTTGGCAATGTTTGCTACTGTGCCATCGGTGCCAAAATAAATTGCCAACACACGCTGATCGACCAGCTTTGCCTTCTGGAAGGCAAGTGAGCGCCTGCGCGTTTGCGAGATGTAATAAAACACTTCATTGTTTTCGAGCGTGTTTATCGTCGATGGTGTCCCGAGCGAAAGGAGAACCTGCTCGCGGCTGGAACCAACCGGCGTAGCCGCCAAGGCCTGCTCGTCAATTACATAGCCCTGATTGATTGTTTGCGAAGGCTTGTCGATTTCAAACGACTGGCATCCCACAAAACTCAGAGTTATTGCTGCTAACAACAGACCGTTGACGGCCTGCGACGCAATGTTTCGCTTGATATTGGCTTTAAACAACGCCATCTCCCTCAAAGGCCGCGTGCCGGGCCTTCCCGCACGCTTTCGGTAAACCAGCTTTCGCCGCGATGCAACGTGTCTCGCGTGCGGACCTGAAGCATTTGAAAGACCAACAAGCTTGATCCTGTCAAAACTCTTCGGACGCAAACGCCAGATCAGCGAAGCAATTCTGATCCGCACCTATGAGGCGATCGTGGCGGCGGCGCGGCAGCCCGCGATTTTTTCTCAATGGAATGTGCCGGATACGCCTCTTGGCAGGTTTGAATCGCTGTCATTGCACATGATCCTTTTCCTGCGCCGGACAAAAGACGCTGGTGCCGGTTTGCAAGGCCTTGGCCAAGAGGTCATCGAAGAGTTTTTCAAGGATGTCGACCATTCGCTGCGCGAACTTGGCATCGGCGATGCCTCTGTGCCCAAGCGCATGAAAAAGCTTGCCCGCATGTTTTATGGCCGTGCGGCAAGTTATGATGGGCCCATTGGTGAGGCAGATGCCGATGCGCTTGCCGTCGCCTTGACCCGAAACGTTTTTCCAGATGCCAATGAATGGCCGCAGGCAGTCGACTATGCCCATCATGCCATGGCCGTTAGAGTGGCACTGGACGAACAATCAGACGAGACGATCTTGACAGGGGATGTCATTTTTCCGCCTGTTACTTCGATCACATAAAACCGTCACGAGCACATCATGCACAAAGATCCAGGCCTTCCAATCAGCCACCCCGTCAGCGTCGCCCGTCTGCCCCAGCGCGGCATGCCAGTCAAACTTGTCGCGACAGACGCAGAAATGGCAGCCCTGGCCAAAGATCATGACTTGGTTGCGGTCAAATCATTTTCCGCAGATTTGCTCGTTGCAAAGTGGCGCGGAGACGGTGTCAAGGTGACGGGCACTGTCACAGCCAATATCGTGCAGACCTGTTCCATTACGCTTGAGCCGCTTGAGGCACATGTTGAAAACCAGGTCGATGCCGTATTTGTGCCCGAGCATTCAAAACTTGCGCGCGTAAAAGCCGATGCAAACGGCGAAATCGTGCTGGATGCCAACGGGCCAGACGCACCGGAAACATTTGCCGGCGACCATCTTGATGTAGGGCTGGTGGCAGAAGAGTTTTTTGAGCTCGGCATCGATCCCTATCCGCGCAAGGAGGGCGCAGAGTTGCCGCCGGTTTCTGACGCCGACAAAGAGCCTGAAAAGGTCTCGCCGTTCGCGAAACTGGCTGTTCTCAAGCAAAAACAGTGAGCCGTGCCGCAATTTTGCACGATTGCCGTTGCCTGACTGGCGAAAACCGGTAAATCGTGTGAACGGCTAGCAAAAAATGCTTCCGGAAGACGGGACGGCCAAAGCGTGACGAGAATATCAATTGATGCCATGGGCGGGGACTTCGGTCCCACGGTCACGATACCAGGCGCGGCTTTGGCGCTGGAGCGCTATCCGGATTTGCAATTTATCTTCTTCGGCAAGGAAGCTGAAGTGATGCCGGAGCTGAACCGGTTTTCCGAATTGAAATCCGTGTCAACCTTCATTCACTGCGACGTTGCTGTTGCCATGCATGACAAGCCCAGCCAGGCGTTGCGCCAAGGCCGCTGGAAGTCATCAATGTGGAAATCCATTGAGTCCGTCAAAACGGGTGAGGCGGGAGCCAGCGTTTCAGCGGGCAACACCGGCGCTTTGATGGCCATGTCAAAGTTCTGCCTGCGCACAATTGCCCGCGTGGAACGTCCCGCAATCGCCGCCGTGTGGCCAACGCTGCGCGGCGAAAGCATCGTACTTGATGTCGGCGCGACCATCGGCGCAGATGCACAGCAGTTGGTTGATTTTGCTGTCATGGGCTCCGCGATGGCCCGAGCACTCTTCGAGATTGACCGCCCGACAGTCGGACTTCTCAATGTAGGCGTCGAAGAGATCAAGGGCCAGGAAGAAGTACGCGAAGCGGGCCGAATGCTTCGCGATGCAAATCTCTCCACCATGCGTTATGAAGGCTTTGTCGAAGGCAATGATTTGGGCAAGGGCACAGTAGATGTGGTCGTTACCGAAGGCTTTGCCGGAAACATCGCGCTGAAAACCGCTGAAGGCACCGCCAAACAGATCGCCGAATATCTGCGAATGGCCATGAACCGTACGCTTATGGCCCGCATCGGTTACGTGTTCGCCCGCAGCGCATTCAATTTCCTGCGCGAAAAAATGGACCCGCGCAAAGTCAACGGCGGTGTCTTTCTCGGTTTGAATGGCGTTGTGGTCAAAAGCCATGGCGGCACGGATGCCGAAGGCTTCGCCGCCGCAATTGCCGTGGCACGCGATATGGCTCGCAATGGATTGTTAAAGAAAATCGAAGCGGACATCGGGCTTTTCCATGCACGCCATCCGGGGCTTGAGCCGGATGCGTTGGAGCCCGTGACACCGGTAAAGCAGGACGAGGCTTGAAGTGACAATCATAAGGTCAATCGTACGCGGCATTGGCTCCGCCACACCCAAAAAACTGGTAAAAAATTCCGATCTTGAAGGAATCATGGAGACGTCGGACGAATGGATCGTCCAGCGCACAGGCATCAAGCAGCGCTACATTGCAGGCGAGGGTGAAACGACCGCTTCGCTTGGCGCGGAAGCTGCGAAAAACGCACTGGAAAATGCCGGTCTCACGGTTTCTGACATTGACTTGATCATCCTCGCAACAGCCACACCGGACAATACATTTCCCGCGACTTCTGTAGACATTCAAAACCGTCTTGGGATGAAGCATGGCTTTGCCTTTGACATTCATGCGGTTTGCACTGGCTTTGTCTACGCCATGACCACAGCAGACGTTTACATCCGCTCCGGCATGGTCAACCGCGTCATCGTTATTGGCGCCGAAACATTTTCACGCATTCTCGACTGGAGTGATCGCTCGACCTCCGTATTGTTTGGAGATGGCGCCGGCGCGGTAATCCTCGAGGCGGGCGAGGGCAAAGGACTGACCTCCGATCGAGGCATCCTCACTGCAAAACTGCGGTCAGACGGCTCGCACAAACAAAAATTGTATGTGGATGGCGGGCCATCCACAACGCAAACCACCGGCCACCTGCGCATGGAAGGTCGCGAAGTCTTCAAACATGCAGTCGGCATGATTACAGATGTCATTGAGGATTCTTTCGAAGATGCTGGCATAACCGCTGCCGACATCGATTGGTTTGTCCCGCACCAGGCCAACAAGCGCATCATCGACGCCTCGGCCAAGAAGCTTGAAATTTCGGAAGACAAGGTTGTCATCACCGTTCAGGATCATGGCAACACATCTGCAGCGTCCGTCCCGCTGGCCATGGCAACAGCGGTTGCCGATGGCCGGATCAAGCGTGGCAACCTGATTTTGCTCGAGGCAATGGGGGGTGGCTTCACATGGGGTGCCATGCTTTTGCGTTGGTAATCATGTGTGCCAAGCAGTTCTTGACCACACAACCTTGAGCCGGTAACGTGCCGCGAAATCTTTAGTCAAAGTATTTAAATGTCGTCGACAGGAGTGATTGTCATGGGGGGAAAGACAGTTACGCGTGCCGATCTCGCAGAAGCGGTTTACCGCAAAGTGGGTCTGTCGCGTACGGAATCTGCGGAGCTTGTCGAGATGGTTCTCGACGAGGTGTGCAATGCAATAGTCCGCGGTGAAACCGTCAAGCTGTCATCATTTGCGACCTTCCACGTCCGTGACAAGAATGAACGCATCGGTCGCAATCCAAAGACCGGTGAGGAAGTGCCAATTCTGCCGCGCCGCGTCATGACCTTCAAGGCATCCAACGTTCTCAAGCAGAAAATCATCAAGGGCCACACAATCGCGCGTAAAAAGTGATTGTTTGCTGGGGCTGATCGTTGATTCAGCCCTTGAAAGTTATGCGACAAACGATTGAAATGGTTGCGAATCAGGTTTGAGCCGCATGTGGCGTCGCTCACGGGGATACTTTCATGGACAAGAGCCCGGATGCCTTCAGGACAATCAGCGAAGTCGGCGAGGATTTGGACTTGCCGCAGCATGTGCTGCGCTTTTGGGAAACCCGCTTTACCCAGATCAAGCCGCTGAAGCGTGGCGGCGGCCGCCGTTATTACCGGCCAGCCGATGTCGAGTTGCTCAAGGGCATCCGCCATCTGCTTTATGACCAAGGCTACACGATCAAGGGTGTGCAGCGCCTGTTGAAGGACAATGGCAACCAGTTTGTCATCGCACTCGGCTCCGGCGACAAGGCCGCCGCCGACGAAATCGCGCGCCAGCGCCTTGCAGCCCATCAAGCGTCCGAAGAGCCCCATCAGCCCGCACGCAAAGCCGCGCCTGTGGCGCATGATCCAGATGATGACGCGCTCGTCGGCGCGCCCAAACTGTCAGCCGCCAAACGCTTCTTCGGCTTAGGCGGCAAGGGTGATGCGGGGCCGGTCGGGGCCGACACGCAAGGTCTTGCAAAAGACAACCGCGCCCTTTTGCAAGAAGTGCTATTTGACCTTTTGGAATGCAAGCGACTTCTGGATCAGATCCGCTGACGGCAAAGCCCAGTCAGTCCCTGCGAGTTTCCAGGCTGTGGGTTATATGTTCCACCAACATGACGCCAGCCTTTGACAAATTGGGCTGACGCATAAGTGCTATTTCTGCGTCGGACAGTTCTGGCATCCCCGCTTCATGGCCGAGTGGTTGGACATCCGCCGGCAGCATGTTGGCGGGGAGCACTGTAATGCCCAGTCCTGCGCGGGTGGCTGCAAGAGTTCCTGCCAGACTTGGGCTCGTGTAAACGATGCGCCATGCAACACCCGCTCGATCAAGTGCGTTCAATGCGCGGGCGCGGTAAATGCATGGCTTTGGTGAAAGAACAAGTGGCACAGGCAAAGTTGCATCCCACATTGATGAGGCCGCAAACACCAAAGGCTCCCGCCAGACACGCACACCGCCAGTCACCGATTGCGGGTCACGTTTCACCAGAATGATGTCCAGATCGCCATTCTCGAATGCTTCAATGAGGTTAAGCGTCAAATCGCAACGGACCGAAAGCTGGACGCGGGGATGGTGCTTTGCAAATTGGGCAAGAACATTCGATAGTCGCCACGTAGCAAAGTCTTCCGGGGTGCCAATGCGGATTTCACCCTGTGCTTCTGGTTCGCTCAGGCGGCTGAAGGCCTCCCAATGCAGAGACAGTATCCGTCTGGCATAAGATACATATGTCTCGCCTTCAGGCGTCAGCACTGCCCCTCCGCCGCCACGCGTCAATAATCGACAACCAAGCGTCTCTTCCAGTTTCTTGATTTGCTGGCTGACTGCCGGTTGCGTCCTGCCGGTTGCTTCTGCCGCTCGCGAAAAGCTGCCGGTGTCGGCAATGGCAAGAAGCGTTTTCAGGGTTTGGGTATCGGTTTCAAAAGGCATGACATGCAATTCTCTTATGGATAAAATAATGAATATCGATTTCCATTATATTTTGAAAGTCTCTACCCGCAGGATCACAGTTGAAAAAGGGGTAGAAAGATGGATTTCGTCGGATCATTTTCACAAAATTTATTGACGCCAGCGGTGCTGTTTTTCCTGTTGGGAATTATGGCCGGCTTGTTTAAATCGGATCTCGAAATACCCCAAAGTATCAGCCGTTACCTTGCCATTTATCTCATGATGGCGATCGGCTTCAAAGGTGGTGTGGCGTTCGCCCAAACCCCGGAATTTGGCTTTGAGGTCGTCGCTACCGTTGCCGCCGGCTTGGCATTTGGGTTTCTGCAGCCTTTTCTTGGATATTTCCTGCTGACGCGGACAACCCGTGTCGATAAGCCGACTGCAGCAGCAATCGCCGCACACTACGGTTCAATAAGTATGGTGACATTTGCAACCGCGACTGCATTTCTGGGTACTGAGGGCATCGCCTACGCTGGTTTCATTATCGGGATTCTTGCCCTCATGGAGGCACCAGCCATCGTTTCCGGCCTGTTTATTGCCCATCGCTCCGCACCGCAGACGCGGCATGTCGATGAGGATCACCGGCTTGCCAAGGAAATTTTCACCAATGGCGCCATCCTGCTTCTGGTCGGTGCATTTGGCATCGGCTGGATAACCGGCGGTAAAGGCATGGAGAAGATGGAAGGCTTTCTTGTTACGCCATTCCAAGGAATTTTGGCACTTTTCTTGCTCGACATGGGATTGCTGGTTGCCCGGAACGCATCCCAACTGCGCGCCTTCACAATATCCCTTTTCGCATTCGCTATTTACATGCCTTTGGCAAGTGCGGCTGCAGGGCTGGCAATCGCGTCGGCGATCGGGCTTGATCTTGGCACAGGATTTTTGTTGATGGTATTATGCGCCAGCGCTTCATACATCGCAGTACCAGCGGCGATGCGCCTGTCTCTCCCCGAAGCAAATGCATCGATCTATCTGCCAATGAGTTTGGCGGTGACATTTCCGTTCAATGTTTTGTTTGGGATACCGCTGTATTTTGCAGCGGCGCAATGGATGGCGGGGTGAAAAATTGGTCGGAGTGGCGGGATTCGAACCCACGACCCCTAGTCCCCCAGTATTGTGTGCGTAATTAAGAATACAATTACTAATCATATGCTTATGCTACTTTCTTATTCACCGTTCGGGATTTATTTCGGGACTTTGTATCACCGTTTTGCAATGACTCCATTGCCGCCGCGACTTCCTCGTCAAGAACATGGGCGTAGCGCATGGTGGTCTTGATGTCGGCATGGCTGAGGGCT
>JANMEX010000363.1:0-1680 GCA_031377485.1 Phyllobacteriaceae bacterium | reverse complement strand
CCGATGTTGCGCAGCAGTTTCCACTTGTCGACCGCAGCATCCGGATCAATATCGCGGGCGTTGGCCTGTGTTGCCAACATCCCAAGCGACATCGCCCGCCGCCCAAAGGGCGTCGTGATTGCCTGTCCGATTTGCATTTGTCTCGCCTTTCTCAAGGCAAAAGAAATTCGCTCGCCAAAACGACGCCAAGTGACTTGACAGGGATTCGCGGAAATGTGATTCTCAAATTGCTTAGGTTCGAGAAAGGCTTCCGTGACGGTGACGTTCGGGGGCTTTTTTCTTTTGCGCGTTACTCTCCTGATTGGTCCGGTTTTTCCGCAGCCTGGTACTCGGCGTACAAAGCCTCAAGACGGCGTGAAACAAAGTCTCCAAAATCGCCGGTCCCGCGTTCGCTCCTGGCGCCCGCTTTCAGAACCTGTGATTTCAGAACGACGGTCAGGCTCGAACCTGCCCGCATGATTTTTGCAGCCACCGCCTTGTCCGGCGATGTCCAGCTGTCAATTTGGCGCGGCGCAATGGCTTTCCTGATCACGCTGTCGGCTTTCTTGCCGTCAGCCAAATCATAGAGCGCTGCAAACCGCGCCTCGGATGCCAGTGTCTTGAAATCTTCGTCGGAAAGGCGCGCCAGCGCTTGCGCGATATTTCCCGGTCGCTCCAAAAGCTTGCGCAAATCCAGCCAGCGATCGCGCCCGACAGATTTTGCCGCGCCAACCGCATCGATGATTTGCGCCGGTATGACTTTTGGAATCGTCATCATCTTGGACAGCGTTTGATAATCCACCGACAGCGCCGATTGGATCAATTCGCGCGCAAAACCGCGGTCGTGAAGCCGCTGGGCAAACAAGACGCGCTCAATGAAGGAAAGGTTGGAACGGGCCGAATTTTCCTGCCCCTGCGCCAAAACAAGCTCTATGTCCTGCAACGTCTTGATCACCGCCCGCACGGGCCGCGCCAAGGCCTTCGCCGCCCGTACGCGCCGGTGGCCGAACACGATCTGATACCGCCCTGCCCGCGCCGGGCTTGGGCGAAGCAGCACCGGGCTGTCTTGGCCCCGCTCGCGGATGGCCGCGACCAGTTCCTCAAACGCGCCATCGTCTTCCGCCATCCGGTCGGAAACAAACGAGGCGTCGATCAGACCGGTATCGATCTCGACAACGCTTTGGCCTTCCACCAATTGGCTGGCCTGCCGTGCCAGCTCGTCAATCGAGGATGAAATCGATTTGGCCGCGCCAAACTTTGCAACCGGCGCGGACACATCCGCCTCAAGCGGGTCCATTGCCTTCATCACATTGTCGAAAATATTGCGTCTGGCCATCGTCGCTTCCGTTTCATACCATTGTTTTCACGGCATTTTTTACAAATTAGTCTGCCGTCTATTCAATTCCACTTCGTCCACCACCCCTATTTACCACGCCCCCAGGCAGTGTGGATAAGTTCTCTGATCTCCATGTTGACCGCTTCCATCGCTTCCATCGCCCGCTCATAGGTCGCGCGGTTCATCCCAGAGCGTTCCACCTCGTAAAGCGTCTGCTTGGTCAGCCCGGCATCCGAGATTGCCGTTGATTTCAGCATCGGGTGCTTGAGCATCTGTTCGGTCAGCATCGACTGCATGAAGCCGACCATTTGCGCCTGTGGAATATCGGTCGGCTCGTAGCGGGTGATTAGATATTTCAGCCAGTC
>JANMEX010000351.1:0-11145 GCA_031377485.1 Phyllobacteriaceae bacterium | reverse complement strand
GAAGGACAGTCGCGCCTACGCTTGGCTGCGCCAGACCATCGAGCAATTGTCGGAAGGCGACAGCGCAGAAGAATTTCTTGAGCACACCAAGCTTGAGCTGTTTCAGGATCAGGTGTTTTGCTTCACGCCCAAGGGCCGTCTGATCGCGCTGCCGCGCAGCGCAACGCCGATTGACTTTGCCTATGCGGTGCACACCGACATTGGCGACACCTGTGTCGGGGTCAAGATCAATGGCCGCATGATGCCGCTGATGACCGAGCTGAAGAACGGCGACGAGGTCGATATCGTTACCTCAACCGCACAAATTCCTCCTGCGGCGTGGGAATCAATTGTCGTCACCGGCAAGGCGCGCTCCGCTATCCGCCGCGCTACACGCTCGGCGATCCGCAAGCAATATTCCGGCCTTGGCGTGCGCATTCTCGAGCGCGCCTTTGCCCGCACCGGTAAACCGTTCAGCCGCGAGTTGCTAAAGCCCGTGCTGCACCGTTTGGCCCGCAAGGAACCCGATGATGTGCTGGCATCGGTAGGGCGCGGCGAACTGTCTTCGTCAGATGTTATCCGCGCCGTTTTCCCGGACTACAAGGAAGAGCGCGTCGCGGTTCAGTCCGCTCCGCCGCCAAAGGAAGAAGGCTGGCTGAGCCTGCGCAACGCTGCGGGCATGCTGTTCAAACTGCCGGGACGCGGCGCTGAGGTAAAAAAGCTGCCCGAGCCAAGTGGCAAGTCGGCAGTTCCCGTGCGCGGTGCGGGCAATGAATTGCCGGTGTCGTTCTCGCAAGACGGCGCTGTGCCGGGCGACCGTATCGTCGGCATCGTCACACCGGGGCAGGGCATTACAATTTACCCGATCCAGTCATCAGCGCTGACAGCATTTGACGATCAGCCTGACCGATGGATTGATGTGCGCTGGGACATTGAAGAGGGCATGAAGGAGCGCTTTCCGGCCCGCGTATCGATCACTGCGCTGAACGAGCCCGGAACGCTCGCCGAAATCGCTCAGACCATCGCCATGAACGAGGCCAACATCCACAAGATGGAAATGTCCAACACCGCACCGGATTTCACTGAAATGCTGTTCGAGCTCGAAGTATGGGATTTGAAACATCTCAACAGGTTGATCTCGCAGCTTAAGGAAAAATCTTGCGTATCAGCGGCTCGTCGTGTTTACGGCTAACGCCACAACCGCTTTTGGCTCAGGTGGTGGAGCAAAAAGGAAATTGAATGATGACCGTCGATGAAGTGCTCGAAATATTCCGTTCGGCAGGGGCCATCCTGCATGGCCATTTCATCTTGACATCGGGCCTGCGCTCGCCGGTTTTCTTGCAAAAAGCTCGCGTTTTCATGCATGCCGACAAGACAGAAAAGCTGTGCAAGGCGCTGGCCGAACTGATCCGCGAGAAGGTTCCGGGCAAGCTCGATTATGTTGTCGGCCCGGCGATCGGCGGTTTGATCCCGGCTTACGAGACCTCGCGCCATCTTGGCGTTCCGGCGATCTGGGTAGAGCGCGAAGGTGGTGAGTTTCGCCTGCGGCGGTTCGAAATCGAAAAAGGCGCGCGCGTGGTCATTGTCGAAGACATCGTGACCACAGGCCTTTCCATCCGCGAAACGATTGATTGCCTCAACAAACTGGGTGCTGAAGTGGTTGCCGCCGCGTGCATTATTGATCGCTCTGCCGGAAAGGCAGATGTCGGCGCACCGCTCATTGCGCTGGCGGAATATGCGGTTCCTGCCTATCCGGCAGACCAATTGCCGCCGGAACTTGCAGCAATTCCTGCGATTAAGCCCGGCAGTCGCAATATTTGACATCAACCTGCTACAAATATGCCGTAGAGATGATTATCTTAATTCTGGTCTCCTAAAGTTCAGGGACTGACATGGGCACAAGGCATCCGGTTTACCTGACATGATCATGAAATCGCGACAACAGAAGGGATGGCTGCAAAGCCTGAAACGGCTCATGTGGCCGCAAAAATCCTATCTGCGGTCCCTGCGCTACTATGGCAAACGCATCTTGCGCATCCGGGCAACGCCTCACGCGCTGGCAGCAGGTTTTGCAGCAGGCATATTTTCCGCTTTTTCTCCCGCGCTTGGCCTTCACATTTTGCTGGCGCTGATATTGGCGTGGGGCCTTGGCGGCAATTTGATCGCAGCTGCCTTGGGAACCACCGCCGCCAACCCGTTGACCTTCCCGCTGATGGTTGCCGGGGAATATAAAATCGGCACGACACTGTTCGGAGGCAATGGCGAGCTGCATGTGCCACTCCATGTCATTGGCGCGAAATTGATGCACCTGGACTTTGGTTCCATGTGGCAACCGGTGTTGAAGCCGCTGTTGGCAGGCTCGGTGCTCCTCGGTGCGGTATTTGGAATTGTTGCCTATTTTCTTGTGCTGAAATCATCGTCCGCCTTTGCCGCGCGTCGGCACGAGAGGGCAGAAGCACGCAAAGTTCTTCTGCCATGATCGTCGGTCTTGGCAGTGACTTGATTGACATCCGCCGGATCGAAAAATCGCTCGAACGCTATGGTGACCGTTTCACGAAGCGGCTTTTTACCGACATTGAGCAGCGCAAATCTGATGGCCGCCATCAGCGCGCAGCATCCTACGCCAAGCGCTTTGCCGCAAAGGAAGCCTGCTCGAAAGCGCTGGGCACCGGCATGTCGCACGGCGTGTTCTGGAAAGACATGGGCGTTATCAACCTGCCCGGCGGCAAGCCGACGATGCAGCTTACCGGCGGCGCGGGAGACAGGCTGCGCGCCATGATGCCAGATGGCCACGAAGCGGTGGTCCATTTGACTATCACCGACGACTATCCACTGGCGCAGGCTTTCGTCATCATTGAAGCCATCCCAGCCACGCAATCGACATGATCGCCTCCGATTGGAGGGACGGTTGCTCCAGCGAGGGCAATCGACTAAGAGGCGTTTGACCTGAAAGAGGAAGATATGAGCGTGGCTTCAACACAGAAGACAAAAAGTTCCGGTGGCATTGGCGAAACGATCAGCGTGATCGTGCAGGCATTGCTTCTGGCGTTGGTGATCCGCACGTTCCTGTTTCAGCCATTCAACATTCCCTCCGGCTCGATGCGCCCGACGCTGCTGGAAGGAGATTACCTGTTCGTCTCCAAATACGCGTATGGCTATTCGAAACACTCGATACCGTTTTCACCCAATTTGTTTTCCGGGCGCATCTGGTCGGCTGAACCAAAGCGCGGCGATGTCATGGTGTTCAAGTTCCCCAAAGACCCGCGCATTGATTACATCAAGCGCCTGATCGGCCTGCCGGGCGACAAGGTCCAGATGATTGCAGGCGTGCTGAATATCAACGGTGTACCGGTAAAGCGCGAGAAGACGGGCGTGATCGATAATTTTGATGTCACCGAATTGCAGCGTCCAGTGGATGTGTACCACGAGACATTGCCCAACGGCGTCAACTTCGACACGCTCGATATTGACCCGGAAACACTTGCCGACAACACGCGTGAATTCATCGTGCCGGAAGGCCATTATTTCATGATGGGCGACAACCGCGACAATTCCAACGACAGCCGCTTCGAAGTCGGCATGGTTCCGTTTGAAAATCTTGTCGGCCGCGCCAACATGATTTTCTTCTCCATCGGCGGCGGGCACAGCGCGCTTGAACTGTGGACATGGCCGACGAACCTGCGCTTTGGCCGGTTCTTCAACTGGGTCAATTGATGGCTGGCGACCGCCAAAAAACCATTGCAGCCTGGGCCGAAGACAAGACCGGCCACCGGTTCAAGGATGTTGAACGCCTCGATCGCGCGCTGACGCATTCCAGCGCGCGTTCGCAATCGAAGGCAAACTACGAGCGACTCGAATTTTTGGGCGATCGTGTCTTGGGTCTCGTGGTGGCAGAACTTCTGTTCGCCGCTTATCCGGAAGCCGACGAAGGTGAGCTGTCACTGCGTTTCAACCAACTGGTCGATGCCAGAACCTGCTCGGCCATCGGCACGGAAATCGGCCTGCCCAAGTTGATTCGGGCTGGCTCCGACCTTGGTGACCCTGGTGACAAACGCCACATCAATGTCCGCGCGGATGTGGTCGAGGCACTGATCGCCTCACTCTATCAGGATGGCGGCCTGGACGCGGCACGGGTCTTTGTAAAACGCCATTGGGCCTCACGCGTCTCCGGCACAAAAGCGCCGCGCCGCGACCCGAAAACAGAAATGCAGGAATGGGCGCACCGCGACGGCACAGCCGCGCCTGTCTACACAATCATCAGCCGCGAAGGCCCCGACCATGAGCCGCATTTTATGGTAAGTGTAGCATCAGGGCTCTATCCGGCAGAAACCGGCGAGGGCCGCTCCAAGCGCCTTGCCGAACAGGATGCGGCAACCCGCTTTCTGGTCAAACGCGGCGTATGGGCCGATGAAGGAATTTGAAATGAACGATCTGCCAACCCGCTCCGGCTTTGTCGCCATGCTGGGCGCGACCAATGCCGGGAAATCGACGCTGGTCAACCAACTGGTCGGCACCAAGGTCTCGATAGTCTCCCACAAGGTGCAGACCACGCGTGCGCTGATCCGCGGCATCATCACCGAGGGCCAGACACAGATGGTGCTGGTCGATACGCCCGGCATTTTCACGCCGCGCCGCCGCCTTGACCGCGCAATGATTTCCACCGCCTGGTCCGGCGCCAAGGATGCAGACATCGTGCTGTTCATCGTCGATGCCGAGCGTGGTTTTGCAGGCGACGCCGGCAAGATTCTGCAAAGCCTGAAGGATTCCAAACGCCGCAACGTTTTGGTGCTGAACAAGGTTGACCGCGTCGATCCGCCCAAACTTTTGGACCTTGCCAAGGACGCATCGGCAGTTGCCGATTTCGAGCGCGTGTTCATGATTTCCGCGCTCAATGGCTCGGGCTGCAAGGACCTTGTGAAATGGCTCGCCGAAGCGCTGCCGGAAGGGCCATGGTATTACCCGGAAGACCAGATTTCCGATCTCCCGATGCGCAATCTGGCGGCGGAAATCACCCGCGAGAAAATCTACGACCGCCTGCATCAGGAGCTGCCGTACCACTCCCATGTCGAAACCGAAAAATGGGAAGAGATGAAAAACGGCGACGTGCGCATCCAGCAGGTCATCTATGTTGAGCGTGACAGCCAGCGCAAGATCGTGCTTGGCCACAAGGGCGAGACGATCAAGGCCATCGGGCAGGCATCGCGGCTGGAGTTGGCCGGCATTCTTGAGCAGAAAGTCCACCTGTTCCTGTTCGTCAAGGTCCGCGAAAACTGGGGCGATGATCCGGAGCGCTTCCGCGAAATGGGCCTCGACTTTACCGCTTGAGTTCGCAAGCCTTTGGAGCAATCTGCATCCCATGGATTGGCAGGACGAAGGAATCATACTCGGCACCCGTCGGCTCGGCGAGACCAGTGTCATTGCCGAACTGATGACGCGCGACCATGGCCGCCATCAGGGGTTGGTCAAGGGCGGGCGCAGCTCCAAGCAGCAGCCGCTGCTGCAGATCGGCAATCACGTCGAGGTCAAATGGCGCGCCCGGCTTGATGAGCATCTGGGCCAATACACGATGGAGGCGATTGCCTTTTCAGCAGCCAAGCTGATGGAAAGCCAGATGGCACTGAATGGGATGCAGTTGCTCGCTTCGCACCTGCGCCTTTTGCCGGACCGCGATCCGCACCCGTCGCTGTTTGATGCACTGGTTGCCATTATCGGCCATTTCGATCAGCCGGTGCTTGCGGTCGAATTCATGGCGCGGTTTGAGCTGCGGCTTCTGGAAGAGCTAGGGTTCGGCCTTGACCTCAATGAATGCGCCGCGACCGGCGCGACGCAGGAGCTGATTTACGTCTCGCCAAAATCGGGCAGGGCGGTGTCCCGCGAGGCGGGCAAGCCTTGGGCCGACAAGCTTTTGTCCCTGCCGCAGTTTCTCGAAGACCGCCCGGGCTGCGGGCTGGATGCACAGTCAGCGCAAGCCGCATGGAAACTCGCCGCCTTCTTCCTCGACCGGGACGTCTGGAAACCACGTGGCATCTTGCCGCCGGAAGCAAGGGCGGCGTTTCAGCACCATGCTTTGAAACAGATGGAGTTGGGCTAGAGCATCGGTCGTTCACATGGAATCATTTGGACTTGTTTTTCCGTGCCCTGGACGTCCTCGCGCGCCGCTAGCGGTGCCTGCACCGCGTCACGTCGCGCTCCTCGCCAGGATCCGGAAACCCTGCGTCCAAACTGATCCCATGTGAACGCCCGACGCTCTAATTATTCGGCTGCAGCAAGCGTTGGCCGATAAACCGGCGCTTCCTTGATCGGCCAATGTACGATGGCCGCAAAGACGCCAAGACCGACGCCAAGCCACCACACCGGATCATACGAGCCGTATTTCACAAAGAAATAGCCGCCAAGCCAGATGCCAAGGAACGAGCCGATCTGGTGCGAGAAAAACACCAGCCCGCCAAGAAGCCCGAGATGGCGCGTGCCAAACATGATCGCCACCAAAGCGTTGGTCGGCGGCACGGTGGAGAGCCACAGAAGACCCATCACGGCGGAAAAAATGATCACCGACGTCGGCGTCTGCGGCAGCAAAAGGAAGGCTGTCACGGCAACCGACCGGCCAAGGTAAATCAGTGCCAGAAAGATTGGCTTTGAATACCGCTGACCGATAACACCCGAGGCCAGCGAGCCGATGATGTTGAAAAATCCAATCAAGGCCAGACCGATGACCGCATATTTGGCTTCAATGCCAATGTCGCCGATGTAAGCCGGGAAATGCGCGGTGATGAAAGCAACCTGAAAGCCGCAGACGAAGAAACCCGCAGTCAAAAGCAGGTAGCTGCGGTGGCCAAACGCCTCGCGCAGCGCATCGCTGATGTTCTGTTCGGCATCTGTCTGTTTGAACGATCCGGAGGACGAATTGCCGCGCAGCGGTATGGCTAGGATCGGTATGATCAGCATCATCAGGGACATGATCTGCAACGAATCCGACCAGCCGTAAGCGTTGATCAGGCTTTGGCTGAGCGGCGCAAACACGAACATGCCTGCCGATCCTGCTGCCGTGCCGAAGCCGAACACGAGGCTGCGCTTGTTTGCCGGAACATTGCGGGCGAACGCCGAAAGCACAATGCCATAAGAGCCGGCCGCAATGCCGAGCCCGACCAGAATGCCGCCGCCTGCATGCAACATCCAAGGCGCTGTAGAGATCGACATCAGCGCAAGGCCCGAGGCATAAAGCAGCGCCGATGTCGCCAGCACTTTCCAGGTGCCATAGCGGTCAGCAATCGCGCCAAAAATCGGCTGGCCAAGACCCCACATCAGATTCTGTATCGCCATCGCCATGCCGAAGGTCGCGCGGTCCCAGCCAGTTTCCTGCAGCATCGGCAATTGGAAAAAACCCATCGCCGAGCGCGGCCCGAAGGTCATCAGCGCAATGAGACATCCGGCCGCAACGATAAGCCAAGGGATATCGCCGCTTCTGGTTTTGGTTGTCGGGGTCGCGGACATGGCGGTCTCCTGATTTGAGCATCGTGTTTAGCGCCATTAATCCATGCGCTCAAACGCAATTTTCAGGCTGATGCATCGGTTTTTGTGATGTATCGAAATCTGTCTGGCGGGGTTTCCCCGTCTTGCTTTCGCCAACCATGGGCCATAAATCAAATCAACGTCCGGTTCATCCAAGGGGTGTGCCGGTTCTGTGACCGGAGGAGGAATGATGGCTCAGGTTTCGGGTGGTTTGGAGAAGACGGCAACGGCCAAAACCGCAGCCGAGCGCTTTGGCGTTTTGCCACGGCCGGAGCTGGAATATACACCCGCCGTCGCCAAGGAGACCGCGCATCTTTATGAGCGTGTCAAAACCATCATCCCCGCCATCGAGTGGCCAGCCTACGCGCCTTATGTTCACGCCATCAACCGGCTGAAAAAACAGCGCAATGCAGTCATTCTGGCGCACAATTACCAGACAGCGGAAATCTACAATTGCGTGGCCGACATCGTCGGCGACTCGTTGCAGCTTGCCCGCGAGGCAACCCGTGTGGATGCCGAGATCATCATTCAGGGCGGCGTCCATTTCATGGCCGAGACGTCCAAGCTCTTGAACCCGCAAAAGACAGTACTGATCCCCGACGCCAAGGCCGGCTGCTCGCTGGCCGAATCGATCACCGGCGCCGACGTGCGGATGCTGCGCGCCAAATATCCGGGCGTGCCGGTCGTCACCTATGTGAACACCTCGGCAGACGTGAAGGCCGAGACGGACATTTGCTGCACGTCATCGAATGCTGTGTCCGTGGTTGAGAGCTTCGGCGTCGATACGGTGCTGTGCATTCCGGACGAGTTTCTTGCGCTTAATGTCGCCGCGCAGACCAAGGTGAAAATCCTCACTTGGAAAGGCCACTGCGAGGTGCACGAGCGCTTCACAGCAGAAGAGCTCCTTGCCTACAAGCAGGCTGATCCGGACATCCAGATCGTCGCCCATCCCGAATGCCCGCCGGAAGTCGTTGCCGTCTCCGATTTCTCCGGGTCCACCTCAGGCATGATCCGCTACGTCAAGGAAAACAAGCCAAGAAAGGTGTTGCTCGTCACCGAATGTTCGATGGCCTCAAACGTTGCGCTGGAAGCGCCGGACACCGAGTTCATCAAGCCATGCAACCTCTGCCCCCACATGAAGCGCATCACGCTGCCCAAAATCCTCGACAGTCTGCTCTATATGACAGAAGAAGTGACAGTCGACCCCGCAATAGCCGACCGTGCCCGTATGGCGGTCGAGCGCATGATCAATTTGAAGAATTAGATGCCCAATTCCCCGATCGACCAATATCCACCCCAGTCGTGGACCGGCATTGACGATGTTGTCATCGTTGGTGGCGGGCTGGCTGGACTGTTTTGTGCACTGAAGCTCAGCCCGCGTCCGGTGACCATTCTTGCCGCCGCCCCCATCGGGCGCGGTGCGTCGAGCGCCTGGGCGCAGGCCGGCATTGCCGCTGCCATCGGCAAGGGCGACACATTTGAAAAGCATCTGCGCGACACAATTATTGCCGGTGCGGGCATCGTCGATGAGAAGATTGCCGAACTGATGGTCCGCCAGGCACCGGACCGGATTTTCGATCTCCTGTCCTACGGCGTGCCCTTCGACAAGGATCTGGAAGGCAAGCTTGTCCAGTCACGCGAGGCGGCGCATTCGGAAAACCGCGTCGTGCGCGTCAAGGGCGACATGGCCGGCAAGGCCATCATGGAGGCGCTGATTGCCGCCGTGCGCAAGACGCCGTCGATCCGCGTTCTCGAAAGCTTTGTGGTCGAAGAGCTGATTTCGAACGGCCGCTACGTTTCGGGCGTCATTGCCCGTTCGGACGGCGGGCGCTCAAAAAATCGCGTGCAGTTTCCGGCACGCGCCGTCGTGCTTGCCTCCGGCGGTGTCGGCCATCTGTTTGCGGTCACCACCAACCCGTCCGAAGCGCGGGGCGGCGGCTGCGGCATGGCCGCAAAGGCTGGTGCGGTGATCGGTGATCCGGAATTCGTCCAGTTTCACCCGACCGCCATCAATGTCGGGCGCGATCCCGCTCCGCTCGCCACCGAAGCCTTGCGCGGCGAGGGCGCACACCTGATCAATTCCGCCGGTGAGCGCTTCATGGTGAAAATCCACAAGGACGCCGAACTTGCCCCGCGTGACATCGTCGCGCGTGGAATCTTTGCCGAAGTGCAAGCCGGTCGCGGCGCGTTTCTCGATTGCACCAAAACTGTCGGCAGCCATTTCGCCGCCGAATTCCCGACCGTCTACGGCTACTGCCGAGAGGCGGGCATTGACCCGGTGGTGGACCCGATACCGGTCATTCCGGCCGTGCATTATCACATGGGCGGCGTGCTGACCGATGCTGACGGGCGCACGTCGCTGGATGGCCTCTGGGCCGCAGGCGAAGTGACCTCAACCGGCGCACACGGCGCAAACCGGCTGGCCTCCAACTCGCTTCTGGAAGCGGTCGTCTTTGCCGCCCGTATCGCCGCCAATATCCAAGGTCTGCTGCCGCCGCCAAAGCTCTATCCATGGCCGGAGGGCGCTGGCGTCAAGGACGACGAGGGCGCGGAGCCCGATACGAGCGTCATGACCAAGCTGCGCAAGTTGATGTCCGCTGAAGTTGGCGTCATCCGCAATGGCGACGGCCTCAAGCGGGCGATCAAGTCGATCGTCGAGATCGAGCGCAAGAACAAGCAGATTCCGTTTGGCAACATGCTGGCGACAGCCAAGCTTATGGCCACTTCCGCCTATAAGCGCGAAGAAAGCCGCGGCGGGCATTATCGCTCGGATTTCCCTGAGCAGATGGAAGCTTGGCATCACCGCACCTTCACCTCCATGGCCGAGGCAGACGCCTTCGCCGCTGAAATCGCCGAAAGCTGAAGCCATGAAAGCCTATCCGCCAAGCCTGCCGCAATTGCTGGTCGACGAGGCGGTGCGCGCCGCGCTGCTGGAAGATTTCGGCCGGGCAGGCGACATCACATCCGCTGCCACCATTTCGCCGGATGCACGCGCTGTGGCAATCCTCTCCACCCGCGAGGATGGCGTCTTGGCGGGCATTGATTTCGTCCGATCCGCCTTCCGCCTGACGGACCCTTCAATCACTGTCGAGATGTTCAAAGCCGATGGAGACCGCTTGAAGGCAGGCGACAAAATCTGCCGTGTCGAAGGTCCGGCCCGCTCCGTGCTGTCCGGCGAGCGCGTCGGGCTGAACTTCATGATGCACCTCTCGGGCATCGCTACCTACACCTCAGTCTTTGCCGCCGAAATCGCCGACACCAAGGCCCGCGTCACCTGCACCCGCAAGACGCTGCCCGGCCTTCGGGCATTTGCCAAACACGCGGTGCGGCTCGGCGGTGGCTCGGTCCATCGCTACGGTTTGGACGATGCGATCCTGATCAAGGACAACCACATCGCCGTATGCGGCGGCGTCAAGGAAGCGATACAGGCGGCGAAAGCCTATGCCGGTCATCTGGTCAAGATCGAATGCGAAGTGACGACGCTGGATCAGTTGAAGGAAGCGCTGACAGAGCGCCCCGATGTGATTCTCCTCGACAACATGGCGCCGGAACTGCTTGAAAAGGCAGTGAAAATTAACAACGGCCAAGTCATTCTGGAAGCCTCCGGCAACATCAATTTGAAAACCATCCGCGCAGTCGCCGAGACGGGCGTGGACT
>JANMEX010000332.1:0-2342 GCA_031377485.1 Phyllobacteriaceae bacterium | reverse complement strand
TTCATAGCCTGGGACCAGACGCTTGTAGGAGTTGGTCAGCGGGTTGGTGAAGGCGTTGACGGCCTTGGCATGTTTGATGACGCCGCCGATGAAGTACAGGCAGTTTTCCGAAAGACCGGCGTACTGGTCGCCAGCAAATGTCGGCTTGCCGCCTTTCCAGATTGAGAAGTGCAAATGCATGCCCGAACCATTGTCACCGAAAATCGGCTTCGGCATGAAGGTTGCAGTCTTGCCGTAAGCATGGGCGACCTGATGGACGACATATTTGTAGAGCTGCATCTTGTCGGCGTTGCGCAGCAACGTGTCGAACTTGACACCGAGCTCGTGCTGGGCGGCGGCGACTTCATGGTGATGCTTTTCAACGGTGACGCCCATGTCGGTGAGGACGGTGAGCATTTCCGAGCGCATATCCTGAACCGAGTCAATTGGCGGGACCGGGAAATAACCACCCTTGACGCGCGGACGGTGGCCAAGATTGCCGGTCTCGTAATCGGTGTCGTCGTTGGACGGCAATTCGGAGCTATCGAGCTTGAAGCCGGTGTTGTACGGGTCGCACTTGAACTTGACGTCGTCAAACACGAAGAATTCAGCTTCCGGGCCCACGTAAACGGTGTCGCCGATGCCG
Source organism: Phyllobacteriaceae bacterium (assembly GCA_031377485.1). Lineage (GTDB taxonomy): Bacteria > Pseudomonadota > Alphaproteobacteria > Rhizobiales > Rhizobiaceae > JANMEX01. The sequence goes on along the minus strand of JANMEX010000332.1, from coordinate 1,717 downwards.
AGTGTCTTCATGTAGGCTTCAGCGGAGCGGGCAATGCCGCGCGGATCGCGGTTGTACTTTTCGCCGGAAACCGGGTCGAGAATGTCACACAGGACAACCATCGTCGACTGGGCGAAGAACGGGTCCATGTGTACGGTTGCCGGATCGGGCATCAGAACCATGTCGGACTCGTTGATGGCCTTCCAGCCAGAGATCGACGAGCCGTCAAACATGACACCATCGGTGAACATTTCTTCATCAACCAGACCGACGTCCATCGTGACGTGATGCAGCTTGCCCTTGGGGTCAGTGAAGCGAAGGTCAAGGAATTTGACGTCCTTGTCCTTGATCTGCTTCAGGATATCGTTCGCAGTTGTCATGTTTTATTTCCCTTGGCTGGATAATTATAGTGGTGGGTAGCGCGGTGTCAGACCGCGTCTGCGCCGGACTCGCCGGTGCGGATGCGGATGACTTCCTCGATGTTGGAGACGAAAATCTTGCCGTCGCCGATGCGGCCCGTTTGCGCTGCCTTGCGGATTGCGTCAATGGCGGCCTCAACGTTTTCATCGGTCAAAACGACTTCGACCTTCACCTTGGGCAGGAAATCAACAACATATTCCGCGCCGCGATAAAGTTCGGTGTGCCCCTTCTGGCGGCCAAAGCCCTTGGCTTCCGTCACCGTTATGCCCTGCAGGCCGACTTCCTGAAGGGCTTCCTTCACTTCGTCGAGCTTGAATGGCTTGATGATGGCTTCGATTTTCTTCATGGGAACAGGTCTCCGCTATGCCGGAAGCGAACCGCGCGTCCGCTCCACCCATATGAAAGCAGGTTTTGTGCCACTTTCAAAGATACTAACGAGTGAGCGGTTTGGCGTAAGGGAGTGTCCGAATTCAAAGGGAAATTGCAAGGGATGCGGTCGGCGTGGATGTATTCGCCCGGACGATTTATTCTCATGTGATTAATTAAAAGGCACCTTGCTTAATAAATGGGCTTTGACTCAGTTTCATGTGCGGGCGAAGTTCATCGTCGCCACGCCCGGTTTCCCGTCTGGCCATTTCAAAGAACCCTCAACGAATTGAGGTTGGGAAACAGGGTGTGTGGTCCTGCCTGTGACTTTGGTAAGTATGTGACATCGCCACACACCCTGTGCAGTGTTCGTGTGCTGACAATGCCGATTGATGCGCCTTAGACCGCTCTCTCCCGAACATTTGGCACCTTTGATTGTGGGCTCATCACCCGCGGCGAGTTTCCGAGGCTCGCCACCAAAGCACCGGCCTTTGCCACGTTGACCCGGATCATGACACCGTGTCCCTCTGCAAAGAGCAACTGGATTATGCGGGAGCTGAAAAGGGTGGGGATAGATTTCGGAAAAATTTTTTACGCGTGGGATTTTAGCGGTATGGCGCGGCTGCGCACATGGAGAGGCAATAGCGGCCTTGCCGTATCTTGAGCGCTGCGCGAGGCGCGTTGCCGATCACTTGTGCTTCAGGGATTCCAGCATCTTGGCACGCAAGAATTCGTTCACTCGGGATTGATATCCCTTGCCCCGTGATTCCAGCCAATACAGCACATCGCAGTCTGGCCTGCCGTTTGCTTTATTGGTCACTCCGCCGCCTGCACCCGCTTCCCCGGTCGTCTTGCTAGCAGTTCCTTCAGGAAATAGCCCGTGTATGACCGAGGTTCGTTCACCACATCTTCCGGCCTTCCAACCGCGACGATCTCGCCGCCGCCGTCGCCG
>JANMEX010000292.1:0-3298 GCA_031377485.1 Phyllobacteriaceae bacterium | reverse complement strand
TGCGGCCTATAATCTGGTGCAGGCCCGCGATAGCACTGATGCGCCGCTGCTTGACAGCTTCAACTATACGGCAAGTGATGGCACGGCTTCGGCGTCCTCGACACTGACGGTGTCGGTGTTTGGCATCAATGACGCGCCGGTTGTGGCCAGCACATGTGTTTGGTTGCCAAGTGATCCAACGCAGCAGACGCCGGGGTATACCAATGGCTATCCATTGTTGGTGAATTTGCCAACCGATATAGATGTCGAGAACGTCATCGTTACAGCAACAAACGCACCCACAGGTGTATTCTACTTCAATGGCGCGAGCTATGTGGCGGTTTCTGCAAGCACAGTTCTTTATAACCCGTTGGCCAATATCAATTTGCTTGATGACCTCGTGTACAGGCCGACGGCTGCGGCGACGGACACACCGTCAGTCGTGTTGAACCTCTCGGCAAATGACGGAACGGCAAGTACAGCTTATTCAGTGACGATCAACGAGATGCAGCCAAACAGGTTGCCAAGTGCGACTAGCCAGATCGGCGATGGTACAAGTCCATTGACTTCAGGAAACAGCCAGGTGTCAACCCTGACACTGACGCAGAATTTTGCTGATGCGATCAATGCAAGTCCAACCACGGCAACCATTGTTGTTTCCACGGATTTCCAACAAACTCCGGTCATCACCCCGATCCCGCTTTCAGAACAGTTCCCGGCAGGCACCACATTTGCTTCAAACAACGCGGGCGCCGCACGTGAGCGGGAAGTGCAAGTTGAATTGATTATTGGAGGCAACCGATTCGCGATCGTTGAAGATGATACGACGGCAGGCACTTTTGAGCAAAGCTGGTTCTTCAATTCTACGACAGGATTGATGGAAGCCACCGTCAATTACAACAATATATTCCTGTTAAATGCAGCCGGAGTTGCAACTGCAACAACCCTTGCCCAATACATCACGGCAAACCCGATTTTGGCAGGCCAGTCGTGGACGTTGAGCTATTTCGACAATGATGGTGGCAATTACCAGGCTCGCCTTGCCAAGTTTGAGTTTTTCTTCAATGATCCAGGTGATCCGGGAATTGTTGTGCCCGGTGACAATCTGAAATCTGATCTCATCTATGGCACGTCAGGCAATGACAGTCTTTCTGGTCAGGGCGCCGACGATGTCATCATCGGCCGCGCCGGAAATGACATCATCAACGGCGGTGACGGAAACGACATATTGAGGGGCGGCGCTGGCAATGACACCATTGAAGGTGGAACCGGTACCGATTTGATAGATTTCAGTGATGCGACAAGTCCTCTGACATTCACACTTGTACAAAGTGCCCTCAACACTTCATTCAATGGTACCGCATTCGGAGTTGGTACAGATACGTACCGAAATATCGAAGGTGTTATCGGTTCTGCATTCGGCGATACTCTATTCGGTTCGGCCTCTAATGATGTCATTGACGGCGGCGCGGGGTCTGACACCATGACCGGCGGATCGGGTGCCGATACATTCGTCATCGGTCTCGACAGCTTGGGTGCCGGCATTGCCGACATCATCAGCGATTACAGCGGAGCCGGATTGCAAGGCGATACCATCGATCTGTCGGCACTGCTTGATGTTGCCATCGGCACTGATCTTGAAGCTGGCGGTTATGTGCAGCTTGTCGGCAACGCGTTGCAGGTTGATGCAAACGGGTCAGCGGTAGGTGGCAGTGTCTGGGACACAGTTGCTACGGTGAGCGGCACGTTGACCAACGAGACCATCAAAATTCTTTTTGATGATGGCAATGGTCACAAGGGCACGGATGTAGTTTAATCTGCGCAAGAACTGGCTATATCGGGTTTCACAGGATGGGAATGTTCGACATGAAAACACTGTTGCTGATTGCAGTCACCTTATTTGCTTCAATCAACGGCGCATTTGCCGCCGACTTGGGGTATGATGCGCAATGTGTTCAGGCGGGGCCGGCGCAGTTGTTGTCTATCAACAACAATGTCGAACTGACTGATCAGGTTGTGTCGTTGATGACGGAGGCGGTCAACGTCGCCGATAGCGATCAATGGATAGATTCGCGCGCTGCAGCGTTCACTTGGGCGTCCGAAACGAAGGTTGCTTGCGGCAAGGCATATGGCTATCTCCAGACCGGATACCGGGATGACGATACCTTGAACAAGTGCGAATGCTTCCACAACCGGATGCGCCAATCCATGAATTGATCATGAATTGATCTGGCAAAAATGTCTTTGTTCCGCCGGATTGCGTCGCTTGGTATGCTGGCACAGTTTGTTCTTGTCAGCATTTCAGGTTGGGCGTTTGGCGGTGAGGCAATAGCCGAAAAGCCGTTGATCAATACCGTTTCGGATTGTCCTGCGGGTTTGTCACCAAATGACAAGCCGGGTTATCTCAAACTTGCCGGTTGTTTGGCAAAAAAGCAGGGGCTGCCCGAGGAGGTTGCCCATGCCGTCATGGAGATTGAAAGCAATTTCCAGCCAAGTGTCATTGGCGGTGATGGCGAAGTGGGATTAATGCAGATCCTTCCGTCAACCGCGAAGCTGCTTGGTTTTTCGGGTACCAATGATGATTTGGCAAAGCCGGAAACCAACCTGCGCTATGGTGTGCGGTACCTGTCCCAAGCGTGGAAATTGGCTAAGCAGGATTTGTGTACCACTGTGATGAAATATCGCGCTGGCCATGGCGAAACTCGATTTTCATACCTTTCCGTCAATTATTGTGTCCGGGCGCGCGCCATTTTGCAGCGTGAGGGGTTTGAAGTTTCCGGAGAGGTGCCAACTGCGACATTCGGATTTGCAAACGGCTCAGTGTTTGCCGGTTCAAAGGGTGGAACATGTCTGCGGCGCAGTTTTGTGCCAGGCCCCGGCTATGGGCGCTGCTTGGCTGCATCCGGCAAAGTATCGCAGGCACGGGCTGTTGCGTTACGGCGCGGACTATTCGGCGGGTAAGGCAATTTCTGGTTTGATTGAGATTCAAGCGCTTAACGAAAATGCGTTAAGACAAAGCGCGCGGATTGTTCAGTCAAGCCAAGAAGCGATGCGAGGTGGCGGTGAATGACACTCCTGCGGGGCGCAATTTGAAGTGGGGCGGCACGAAATGAAAAATAAATCTGGCACTTTCCGGAAAACCTCCCTTTCGTTCGGGTTGCTGTTTCTGGCGGCGCTTCAATCATGCCAATCTTCCACGCCCGGCGATGTGCTGAATGTCGAACCCTCAAAGGCGCCAGCGTCGTCGCCAGAAACAGCAACCCGAACGAAAGGGAGGTTTTCCGGAAAGTGCCAGATTTATTTTTCATTTCGTGCCGCC
>JANMEX010000242.1:0-2447 GCA_031377485.1 Phyllobacteriaceae bacterium | reverse complement strand
ATTTCAGCAGAGGCCTTGCTTCGTTCTTGAATAACAATTTCAAGATTTAAGGCGGCGAGGACATTGGCGAGTGTTTTTATCTGTGTACCCGCCTCACCATTCTCCAGCGCAGAGATTGTCGCTTGTCGCAAGTGTGTCCTGCTGCCAAGTTCGGTTTGTGTCAGTTGTTGCTTTTTTCGCAAACGCCTTACGATGGCACCTATTTGTTTTGGTGTGCGAGCGAGATGAATCATGGGAACCTCTTTTGGACAATATACGCCTCGAGGTATAAAATGTCAATATACGTTATTGCGTATAATTATAATAAATACGCCATAGAGTATTTTAGCCCAAAAAAACTCAAATGAACGAAGCATTGGTTCCCAAGGCAGCGATGTCAGTTGAATGGTGTTTCACCGAAATGCGCCTTATAAACAGGCTCCGGTTGCCGATGCAGCTGCCTTCCATTGCCTGTAAAGGTGTTGTCACGATAACGTTTGTTGAAGAGTGTGTGGCCTACTTGTTTGAGCATAAAGCAGCACGTCAGTTACAAACGCCATCGTTTCCCCCACAGATCTCACCCACGCCGCTTGGCTATACTTTCGGTTTCCGCCGAGCCTAAGCCTCGTCGAAGACATTGCCATCCCGACTCAGAGCTTCAAGCCGCTAACGCTGAAATTCGACGGGCTTGGTCGCATGAATTTTTTATCCCAATTATATCAGAAACTGGACTGCGCCCCTAAGAGTGGACAGATTCAGGGTGAAGATTGTCCCCCTTGGCTGGCATGTTGTTTCTCGAACTGCATTGGGCTCAGATAGGCAAGTGCTGAATGGAGTCTGCGTTTGTTGTAGACCTCTTCGATGAAGTGGGGAAGGGTATCGGTGACGTCCTCGAAGGTCTGGAAGTCCATGGGATAGACGGATTCGACTTTGAGGGTTTTCATGAAGCTTTCGGCTTTGGCGTTGTCGTATGGATTGCCCTTTCGGCCCATGGAGCCGGTCAGGCCATGGTCGCACAGGCAGCGCCGGTAACGCTCGGCGGCGTATTGGGAACCACGGTCGGAGTGATGAATGCATCCGGGCAGCGGGTTTCGTGAGGCGATGGCGCTGGTGAGTGCGGCAAGGGTTAGCCCAGCGTCGATATAGGGGCCGATGGCATAGCCGATGATCAAGCGCGACCATGCGTCGAGAATGATGGCCACATAGGCAAACCGGCGCGGCAAGGCGACATAGGTGATATCGCTGACCCAGAGCTGGTTGGGACCTGTCAGGACCATGTCTGCGGCCAGGTTCGGGAAGATCGGCCCGTCATGGCGACTGTCGGTCGTCACTGTGAAGCGACGGCGGGTTTTGGGCTGCAGATCATGCTGGCGCATCAGGCGGCGCAGCTTCTTGTGATTGACGATGAGGCCAAGCTGGCGCAGGGCAGCGCCTGCGCGCCGGTAGCCATAGAATTCGAACTCATCGCAAACCGCAAACAGGGCTTCGACAATGGCCGTGTTGTCAGTCATGCCCAAAGGCAAGTCGTAATAGGTTGACCGCGCCATGCCCATCAGATGACATCCTTGCGCGATACTGAGGCCTTCGGGCCGCTCGTGACGGACGGCGCGGCGTTTGGCCGTGAGGCTTGGATCCGCAAGGCCCTTTTTAAAAACTCCAGCTCAAGCGCCTGTTTGCCCGCAAACCGCTCAAGCGCCTCGATCCGCGCTTCGTATTCCTCCATCATCCCGGCCGTCACGCTCTCATCGTCAAGCCCGCCCACCTGCGCCTTGCGCGCCCAAAGCCGGATCAGCGCCCGTCCCACATCATAACGCCGCGACAACGCGTGGACTGACGTCCCCGATAAATGTTCATCAATAAGCTGGCGCTTGAAGGCGATGCTGTACTGGCTGTATTTGGGCATGGCTCTCTCTCCGAAAACCAGCCTACGGGGTAAATTCTTCATTCCAATCCGTCCACCCCAAGGGGCGCAGTCCAGCCGCTGGCGCAGGGCTGGGCACTGGGCGCGTATTCTTCAAGCGGTATCAGAGGCTTATCGAGGTGACGTGCAGATGATCGACTCCTCCTCGATCCGATTGCTGGGTCGCTCGCGCGGCGGGCTGACCACGAAAATCCATGCACTGGTTGATGCCGTGGGCCGCCCGATCTGCTTGAAACTGACTGAGGGCCAAGCCCATGACGGACGCTCGGCGGCGGACATGTATGCCAGCATCGGTGCGGGCCAGACCCTGCTGGCTGAGCGCACTTATGACAGCGACGGACTGCGAAACACTCTGGCCGAACGCGGCGCAATCGCCAACATCCGCCTGATGCCAACCCGCAAGCGGTGGCCGCACTTCGACCCCATCCTCTATCGCCAGAGAAATCAGGTCGAAAGGTTCTTCAACAAACTCAAAACACTTCCGTGCCGTTGCCACCCGCTATGACAAGCGTGACGATAACTTCCTGGCATCCGTGCAAATCGCATC
>JANMEX010000200.1:0-1512 GCA_031377485.1 Phyllobacteriaceae bacterium | reverse complement strand
TATGCCCTGCCGAAAAATTGGGGCACTACCGGCATGGCCGTCAACACATCGAAGATCAAGACACCGGTGACGACCTGGAAAGAATTCTTCGATGTGGCGATGGCTGAAGGTGACGGCCGCGCACTGGTGCATGACTATCAGCTGACCACCATCGGCAATGCACTTGTTGCACTGGGCCTCGGGTTCAATTCGGTGAAGCCTGAAGACCTGGCAAAGGCCGAGGAATTGCTCATCAAGGTCAAGCCGCACCTTTTCGGCATCAACTCCGACTACCAGCCCGGCATGCGGGCAACCGACGCGTGGATGACCATGTGCTGGACCAATGACGGCGCACAGCTCCACCGCGATATGCCGGAAATCGCCTTCACACTCGGCAAGGACGGCGGCGAAATCTGGTGTGATTTTTACGCCATTCCAAAGAGCGCCACCAACAAGCCGGCCGGTTATGCACTGTTGAACTATCTGATGGACCCGGCAAACGCTGTAAAGGAGCATATCGCCAACGGCGCGCCGACAACGGATTCTCGCGTGATGGCGCTGTTGCCAAAGGATGCGACATCCAACCTCATCATCTATCCGGATGAAGCCTCGCTGACACCGCTTGAGTTTGGTGCTGCTGCAACGCTGACCGATCCGGGCCGCGCCGAAGTGATGGCGCGGTTCAAGTCGGCCTGATGAGGCCAATCGCCGCCTGCTGCCGGTGCAAAGACTGGCGGCAGGCGGGCGGCTTTTGACAATGGCAGCGATGAAGACTTCCAGCACGCGGTGGGTGACCTGGGGCCTTATGGCTCCGGCTACGCTGTGGCTGTTTGTTTTTCTGGTGCTGCCATTCATCGCAATTGTCGTGTTTGCCTTTGGCGAACGCGCGCCGGAGGGCGGCTATCAGGCCGCCTTCACCTTCGCGCAGTTTGCCAACCTGCCTTCCCGCGCAGCAGCGTTCAAGAACACGCTTGTACTTGCGCCAACCGGCGCACTGTTCTGCCTCCTTGTCGGCTATCCCGTCGCTTACTATCTTGCGGTCAAATCAAACCCAAAATACAGGCTGATACTTGTTTCGCTGGTGATCATTCCATTCTGGACCAGCCTTCTGGTGCGCACCTATGCGTGGATGTATCTGCTCGGCTCGCGCGGCATTCCGCATGTTCTGGATATGCTCGGCTTTGCTGATTTGCGACTGATCAATACGCCATCTGCCGTGCTCCTTGGCATCGTCTACGGCTATTTGCCGCTGATGATCATGCCGATCTATGTCAGCCTGGAAAAACTCGACCGCCGCCTGCTTGAAGCCTCTTCCGATCTTGGTGCAAAGCCCATCGCGACATTCCTGCGCATCACATTGCCGCTGTCGCTGCCCGGCGTGATGACCGGCCTGTCCCTTGTGACGGTGCTGCTTCTGGGCGAATATTTGATCCCCCAGCTGCTTGGCGGCGGCAAGATCTATTTCATCGGCAACGCGCTGGTCGATCTTTTCCTCCAGTCGCGCAACTGGCCGCTCGGCTCGGCGATTGCCGT
>JANMEX010000154.1:0-5090 GCA_031377485.1 Phyllobacteriaceae bacterium | reverse complement strand
GGTTGTCAAAGGCGCAGACTCGGTGACGGCGACCATTGAAGGCGCGGATGGCAAAACCGAAGAAATTACTGCAGACCGGCTGATCTCGGCTGTTGGTGTCCAAGGCAACATTGAGAACCTGGGACTCGAAGCGCTGGGTATCAAGACCGAACGCGGTTGCGTAGTGATCGACGGCTACGGCCGCACCAATGTGCCGGGCGTCTATGCCATCGGTGACGTCGCCGGCCCGCCTATGCTGGCGCACAAGGCCGAGCATGAAGGCGTGATCTGCGTTGAAAAAATCGCAGGATTACCGGGCGTCCATCCGATGAACAAGTTGATGATTCCGGGCTGCACCTACTGCCATCCGCAAGTGGCATCCGTCGGTTTGACTGAAGCAAAGGCGAAAGAGGCAGGCCACGATATTCGCGTGGGACGCTTCCAATTCCAGGCCAATGGCAAGGCGATTGCGTTGGGCGAAGATCAGGGTTTGATCAAAACGATCTTTGACAAAAAGTCCGGTCAACTTCTCGGCGCGCATATGGTCGGGCATGAAGTGACGGAATTGATCCAAGGATTCGTTGTCGCGATGAACTTGGAAACCACTGAAGAAGAACTGATGCACACGATTTTCCCGCATCCGACGCTGTCGGAGATGATGAAGGAAAGCGTTCTGGATGCATATGGCAAAGTCTTGAATGCGTGATAGGTTCTCCTGTGTAGGGACACTGCACAGGAGGATTTCATGGACACCAGATCACTTCTCGTTTTTCTCGCAATTGGCATCGTAGCCGGGTTTCTTGCGTCTTTCTTCGTTGGTGGCGGCGGATTGGTCCGCTATCTGATTACAGGCGTCATTGGCGCGTTCGTTGGCGGATATTTGTTCACCGCCCTAGGCATCAATGTTGGTGGCAGTCCGTTGGTCTCGCAGATCATCACATCGACGGTTGGCGCAATAATCGTCGTGCTGCTTGCGCGCATGATCGGCTGAAAATACCGGAGGCATTTTGAAATGATGAATCATCCAATGGGCGTCATGACCATGCCAGGCGTCGGCTTTGTCGGGCTGCTTTTTATCGGAATTTTGGCTGGTTGGCTGGCCGAGCGGGCGATGAACAGACACCACGGTTTGCTGACTAATCTGTTTGTTGGCATTGCCGGGTCATTCGTCGGCGGAACGCTGGCGAGTGTGCTGAACATCGACTTCTATGGTTTTATCGGCAATTTGGTGGTCGCTACCGCAGGTGCGATTGTCATTCTATGGTTCTTCGGCAAGCGCGAACAAGCACCGCGCGTTTGACTTCAAACAAACCGGTCTTTCAGGCGAAGGGCCGGTTTTTCTACGAATCGCCACGATAAAAGCGCAAGTGGCAGGACCAAGACCAGCGCAGTGAAGCCGTTGCCAAGCGGGCTGATAGTCGGGAATATTGTCAGCAACAACTGCTGCAAAGGCCAGCCGAGAATATAAACGCCATAGGAAAGATCATTGCGGTCGTTGAACCTGCCGAGTGCACCGAAACGATATTGCGCGACGAACACTGCAAGATATCCAGACAACAGCATGAGCGTATGCGGGACTGTCGGGATATGAAAATATATCGAAACAGCCACGAGCGCGAAAAGCGCAGCAAGTATGACCGACCGAAGCGGTATTTTTTCCCGCAATTGCCAAGCAGCCACCCCGCACCAGAAGGCGAACGAAAAGCGGGCGATGTGGTCAAAGAAATTGGCGTTGTCATAAGCTTTGCCTTGAAGTAGCCATAGCCCCGAAACGATGATGACTACAAATGCTGCCGTAAGTGGGCCAACGATTTTCGTGCGCATGATTGTAGCCATCACCAGCGCCAGAAAAATGTAACATAGGACTTCATATTTCAGCGTCCAAAGCGGGACGTTCACGCCGCCAGAATACGGCAGCTTCTCAAATACCCCCGGTATCGCCCCGCTGCCTGCCAGCCCGATCAATATCTTGGCGAAATAGCCGATAATTGAGCCTTTGATGATTTCTCCCCAACCGGCTGTGCTCGCGAACAGCGCACATACAAAAAACACCAGAAAGGTTGCAGCTATCAACCCGGGATAAATCCGGAAAAAACGCGCCGCGCCAAAGGCAATAACATGCGGACGCCGATCAAAACTTGCTGCGACCAACAATCCGGACACTGTGAAAAAGACATGGACGGCATGTGCGCCAAGTGGATAGCCGGTGAAGGCTTCGAGTGGTTCGATGGCATGGGGCCCGCGAGTAACCACAAACCCGTGTGAAATCACGACAGCCATTGCAGCCAAGAGGCGAACCAGACCGAAACTGTTGTTTCCAGCCGAACTCATGTCCGCAATAAACTTCATGTCACCCGTCCCTCGGATCATTCTTGGCGCAACCTAGTCAACAGCCGTAAATTGTTTGTGTTGCACTTTTGGGAACCTGTCATGCGACAGTCGCACTCGACAGAGGCGGGCGCGCCAACTAATTAGAGTTCAAGGGAGTTCCCATGGTCACTGTTCTTGACGTCACAAAGCCGCGCCATCCAGAAAAGGCCAACCGGCCTGACACGGAAATGCTGAGAAAACCGGACTGGATTCGCGTGAGAGCACCAGTTTCCAAAGGCTATCAGGAAACACGCGATCTGGTTCGTTCGCACAATTTGGTGACAGTTTGCGAGGAAGCAGGCTGTCCCAACATTGGTGAGTGTTGGGACAAGAAACACGCGACATTCATGATCATGGGCGAGATTTGCACCCGCGCTTGTGCCTTCTGCAACGTGCGGACCGGCATGCCGAATGCTTTGGACATGGCCGAGCCATTGAGTGTCGCCAAAGCGGTAAAGCAAATGGGCTTGAACCACGTGGTAATCACGTCAGTCGATCGCGATGATCTGGCCGACGGTGGCGCACAACATTTTGCAGATGTGATTCACGCGGTTCGAGATCTGTCACCGCAGACAACCATCGAAATTCTGACACCGGATTTCCTTCGTAAGGAAGGCGCGTTGGAAATCGTGGTGAAGGCAAAACCCGACGTTTTCAACCATAATCTGGAAACTGTTCCATCCAATTATCTGACAGTCAGGCCAGGCGCTCGCTATTTCCACTCGATTCGTCTGTTGCAAAAGGTCAAGGAACTTGACCCGTCAATGTTCACAAAATCCGGCATCATGGTCGGTCTTGGTGAAGAGAGGAACGAGGTGTTGCAGCTGATGGATGACTTGCGCTCGGCTGATGTCGATTTCTTGACCATGGGGCAATATCTTCAGCCGACACGCAAACACCACCGCGTCGTCAGCTTTGTCACGCCAGAAGAGTTTAAAGGCTATGAGACTGTCGCCTATGCAAAGGGCTTCCTGCTGGTTGCTGCCAGCCCGTTGACACGCTCGTCTCATCACGCCGGCGATGATTTTGCAAAACTTCGCGCCGCGCGTGAAGCCCATCTGGCAAATCGAATCTGAGCATACATGCCCAAGTTTGATACCACCCGATTTGTATCCCATTCGCCGCAAAATATGTTTGCGTTGGTTGCGGACACGGAAAAATATCCGGAATTTCTGCCGCTATGCGAAGCATTGGTCGTCAAGTCGCGCAAGGAACGCGAAGGCAAGTCGCTGCTCGTTGCGGATATGACCGTTGGCTACAAGGCGATCCGTGAGACATTTACAAGCCAGGTACTGATTGACCCGCAAGCTCTGACAATTGATGTGCAATATCTCAATGGACCATTCAAGTATCTGAATAACCGGTGGTCTTTTGACGAAGCGGCTGGTGGCTGCAATGTTGTTTTCTCAATTGATTACGAGTTCAAGAGCCGGATGCTCGGGATGTTGATGGGCTCAATGTTTGATGTTGCATTCCGACGCTTTTCTGCGGCGTTTGAGGAACGCGCAGATAAAATCTACGGAAAGAACAAAGCGTCTGGTTGAAACCAAATCTTGAGACTTGATGGTTAACGTGGCCCTGATCTGAATATGGGGGCGGGCGTGACTTTTCAATCTGATTCTATTGGCGATAAAAGCGTCATTCGGCCTGCGGCAATGATCATGCCGCTGACTGCAGTCACACTTTTCGTTTCTGCGTTCCTCCTATTCTCAGTTCAGCCGTTTTTTGCCAAAATGGTCCTGCCACGGCTTGGCGGGACGCCGGCTGTCTGGTCTGTCGCCATGGTGTTCTTCCAGACAGTGCTTTTGGTCGGTTACGGCTATGCTCATGTTTTGTCCCGCTATTTATCGCTGAGAACGGCAGTAATCGTGCATGTTGTCGTGTTGATGATTGCGCTTGTTGCCTTGCCCATTGCCATTCCGGAAAGCTGGCAGCGCCCGCCGGCGGACGGTGAGGCGTTGTGGCTTATTGGATTGTTTACAGTATCTGTCGGCCTGCCATTTTTTGCTGTTTCAGCCAATGGGCCTTTGTTGCAGGCGTGGTTCGCCCGCACCGGTCATGTCCATGCCAAAGATCCGTATTTCCTTTATGGCGCGAGCAACATCGGCTCATTTGCTTCACTGATCCTTTACATCATTTTGATTGAGCCGCTTTTTGATCTTGAGCATCAAAGCAGGCTTTGGACCGGCGGCTTTGTTGTCCTGGGCCTTTTAATTGCCACTTGCGGCTTTTTTGCTTCGCGTTTGGCTTTGGGCGCTGCGGCGCAAACGCAACCCGTTGAATTAGGAGAGCTGGTCGAAGCCACCAACATCGAAGAAGTAACTTGGCTCACCCGGGCGACCTGGGTTGCATACGCATTTTTGCCGTCCGCTCTACTCGTTGCTGTTACAGCGCATGTTTCCACCGACATTGCAGCGGCACCCTTCCTCTGGATTGTACCGCTTGCCCTGTTCTTGCTGACTTTCGTGATTGTTTTTCAGAAAAAACCTGTCCTCTCGGCGACGAAGGTTGAGCGAATTCTACCCTATGTGTTGATTGCCGTTATTTACTTCACGTTTTATCCGTTGTTTCTGCCAATTTCGATCAGTTTGCCGCTTCATTTCGGGGCGTTTTTCCTCATAGCAATGCATTCGCATGGTTTGATGGCGGCCATGCGACCGGCTGCTTCGCGCCTTACCGAGTTCTATTTCGCGATGTCGATCGGCGGAGTTCTTGGCGGACTTTTTGCCGGCCTCTTGGCC
>JANMEX010000060.1:0-1877 GCA_031377485.1 Phyllobacteriaceae bacterium | reverse complement strand
GGGACTGGGTCCCAAGTACTAATCGCCGCGAAGCTTATCCACGGGCACCTTTCCGCGGCAAAGGAAAGGGCATTGTCAGCCAAAGCTGGGTGGCGGATTTATGGTGCGGCAGCCGTGACACCTGGGTACGCGGCGATCAGGCAGAGTTGTTCCCCAATGGCTCCTACCGCTCCTTCTGGTACGAGAGCGGAAAAGGCGAGATTGCCGCGATCGGCATTCACGGCCAATGGATCTGGGTTGACCCGGCTAACGAGACAACAATCATTTTGCAGTCAGCGCAAGACGATCCTGTGAGCCGCCCTATGGGGTTTGCGGCTATGAAAATGTTCAGGTCGGTTGCCCGACATGGATGACAGCGCGCGACACCGCACGGGATTGTTGCTCACTGCGATGGCCGCCACCGCGTGGTCACTGTCCGGATTTTTCACGCGTCTGATTTCGGCGGACTTGTTGACGATGCTGTTCTGGCGCGGACTGGCGAGTGGCACAGCGGTCATGCTCGTGGTGCTTTATCTGGAAAAAGGCAATTTCATCGCAACGATTCGCGCCATGCGCTGGCCGTCGTTTGCAGTGATGATCTTTTCGGCGGCGGGCATGATCACAGGCATCGGCGCAATGCGTTACACCAGCGTCGCTGAAGCTATGGTAATCTATGCCACGGCGCCTTTCGTCACGTCGGCGCTGGCCTATGTTTTCATAGGCGAAAGACCGTCACGCTCCACTTTGATCGCCGCAGCGGTTGCGCTGATTGGTGTGACGGTGATGGTGGCAAACGCCGGCGGGGAAGGATCGAACTTCGGCCGGATCCTTGCCGTGTTCATGAGCCTGTCGTTGGCAGGAACGGCTATTGTGCTTCGCCAGAACCACGATGTTCAAATGCTCCCGGCCATGGGCGCGTCGGCTTGGCTTTGTTCGGCTTTCTGCTTTTGTTTTGCTCCAAGCCTTGCAATATCACCAGAGAATTTCCGGCTGACGATGATCTTTGGCGTTCTGCAAAATGCGGTCGGGCTGGTGCTTTTTACCTGTGGCTCCAAACGCATTCCTGCATCGGAAGCCGCGCTGCTGGCGGCGCTTGAAGTGCCTCTTGCACCCTTTTGGGTCTGGCTTTTGCTTGGCGAGCGCCCTGCCCTGACCACCTTGATTGGCGGCAGTATCGTTTTGACCGCATTGTTGACTCATATTGCTTCTGAAGTTCGGTCAACCCGCATGGTTGCAGCAATTTGACTTGGCCAAATGGCCCCGTGGATCGCTCCACGGGGCCGGGGTTTTGTGGTGCAAACACCCCGCCGGATGAAACCGGTGCGTTATTATGAACCCGATCCGCCTGTTCTTCCAGCGGCCATTGCGCCGCCACGGAAACAAAGCGGCAAATTTTACTTCTTAACTTCTGATTAATTTTTTTGCAGCGCACAAGAATTGTGCATTTTGTATACAAACTGCGGGCTGGTCATTGTCGGGTTGCGCGCAGCCCAATGATGGTTTTCGTTGGAACTTTTAAGTTTTCAAAAGAAAATAGCTTTCAAAAACATATGGATGGATACCAATCATCCAGCGGTTGCGGGGCAATTTTTGAATCTGGCACAGTGTTTGCAAAGCGTTCTCCGGTGCAAACAAACCCTGTCGGAGGTTCTCTATGGGTACTCTTACCAGACGCGTATTCTTGTCCGCATCGGCCGCGCTTCTTGCCGCGACCGCTTTTACGGCTCCCGCATTTGCGGCAGACGACACGATCAAGGTCGGCATTCTGCATTCGCTTTCGGGGACGATGGCGATTTCGGAAACCACACTGAAAGACGCCATGCTGATGCTCATCGACGAGCAGAACAAGAAGGGCGGCCTTCTGGGCAAGCAGCTCGAAGCCGTTGTGGTCGATCCGG
>JANMEX010000014.1:0-1662 GCA_031377485.1 Phyllobacteriaceae bacterium | reverse complement strand
GACGAATACCAAGACACCAGTCGCCTTCAGTCGTCAGTGTTGATGGCGCTCAAGCCAGGTGGGCGGGGTTTGACCGTTGTTGGCGATGACGCACAGTCGATCTACTCATTCCGAGCCGCTACAGTTCGCAACATTCTCGATTTTCCGAACGCGTTCAGCCCTGCTGCTGACGTCATCACCCTGGACAGAAACTACCGATCGACCGCGCCCATCCTTGCGGCTGCGAACGGCGTCATCAATCTTGCCAAAGAGCGCTATGCAAAGAACCTTTGGACCGAACGACAATCAGCCGAGCGGCCCAGGCTTTTGACGGTCAAGGACGAGGCCGAGCAAGCCAGATACATCGTTGAACAGGTTCTGGAAGCCCGCGAAACCGGAAAACAGCTCAAGCAGCAAGCCGTGCTCTTTCGAACATCAAGTCACAGCGGCCCGCTGGAAATTGAACTCACGCGCCGCAACATTCCGTTCGTCAAGTTTGGTGGCCTGAAGTTTCTTGACAGCGCCCACGTCAAAGACATGCTGGCAATTCTGAGGTTTGCCCAAAATCCGCGGGATCGGGTTGCTGGCTTTCGCCTGTTGCAAATGCTGCCAGGTGTCGGTCCCCAGACGGCGGCGCGCGTGCTGGATGCAATGGCTGCCGATCCGGAGCCACTCAACGCTCTTGCCGAGATTCCCCCACCCCCAAGATGTGGAGATGACTGGATCGCATTCACTGACCTGTTGCAGCAATTGCGTGCTGGAAAAGCTGATTGGCCGGTAGAGATGGAACACGCAAGGGCTTGGTATGAACCGCATCTCGACAGAATTCATGAAGACGCGGAAACCAGAAAGGCTGATCTGTTGCAGCTCGGCCAGATCGCAGGTGGCTACCCATCGCGGGAACGCTTTCTCACTGAACTGACATTGGACCCACCAAGCGCAACGAGCGATCAGGCCGGTGTGCCGTTACTGGACGAGGATTATCTCATCCTCTCGACAATCCATTCCGCCAAGGGTCAGGAGTGGAAATCTGTCTACATGCTCAACGTCGTTGACGGATGCATTCCATCAGATCTTGGTGCGGGTTCATCAAGCGAACTGGAAGAAGAGCGGCGGCTTCTCTACGTCGGAATGACCAGAGCCAGGGACAGCTTGCACCTGATCACGCCACAACGGTTTTTCACCTACGGTCAAAACCCGCAAGGTGACCGGCACGTCTACGCGTCGCGCAGCCGGTTTATTCCAGCAACGCTTTTGCAGTTTTTCGAATGCAGCACTTGGCCGATTGCAAGCCCGCTAGGCGCGGATACGGCACAAGAGCGAGCTGTCCGGATTGATATTGGCGCTCGCATGCGTGGCATGTGGAAGTAGCATACGGCCAGACGCGCGGTGTTTGGTGGTCCGGAATTCATGTTCGTATCGACTTGTCGCTGTGGTCTGAGTGATCATGCAAAAGACACCAAGCAATCATCCCCTAAACTTCTCGCGCCGCCACTCAGGATCACCGGCAGCCCCACCAGCCCTCAGGCGTGTGACATAGCCCCTCGGCATTCGATCAACGTCAATCGGGACCAGTGTGACGGTGACAGCGGGCGGTGTGCATCTTTTGCATTTGAACCGATGCTGACTGACTTTTCGATGGTTTCCCCAAAACTTGGCAGCATCCCTTGCCATGAAATAGGC